>DORQ01000162.1:14887-18778 GCA_003514205.1 Acidimicrobiaceae bacterium | reverse complement strand
GCGTCTGAGACTGCCATCTCAGCTCGCCCTCGTCGGCCGGATCCAACGATCCGCGTACTGTTGAATAGCGTCGATTGCATCCTCGGCGTTTGTCGGCACCGGTCGTCCTGCTGCCATCCAGGCAGAGGTGAGAATCGTGGTGACGCCCAACTCCTCGAGCTTCTCGATGGTTGACGCATCGGGTGCTGCACGCACTGACACCACCATCTCGAAGGGCTCCGCAGAGCGACCAGCTTCTCGACGGAACTCATGCAGCTGCGACGCATAGCCACTCAACTCGTCGAGGCTGTAGTTGACCCCAATCCACCCATCATTTCGGGCGGCGCGTCGTAGGGCTATCTCGCTGTGACCACCCACGAGAATCGGGATCTGCCGACTGGGCGCAGGCCGCATGTCGATCGGGGCGAAATCGAAACACTCGCCATGGTGCTCAACAAAGCCGCCACCCCACACGGTGTGGAGAACCTCAATCATTTCGTCGAGCCGCTTTCCTCGACCCTTGAATGACTGTTCGAGAATGTCGAACTCCTCGCGCAACCATCCAGCACCGATGCCAAGCGACACCCGATCGCCAGAAAGCGCTGCGGCAGTTCCGACTGCCTTCGCAACATTGATTGGGTTGCGTGCTGGCAGGACGAAAACGTTGGTGAAGAACTCCAGGCTGGTGGTTGCCGAGGCCAACGCACCAATAGTCACCCACGGGTCGGGGAAGTCCCAGGTGGGGTCGAACTGCGGCTTGCCATCTGGCGTGTAGGGATAGGGCGAGGAGAATTCCTGCGGATACACCACATGGTCGCTGAGCGCTACGGAGTCAAAGCCTGCCTTCTCCGCAGCAACGGCGACTGCCACATAGTCTTTCGTCTCCAACCCGATCATTGCTTGTGCGAACTTCATGACGACTGACCTTCCTTGTTGACGCCGGGGACAGTGCCTGTGCTGGTTACGCCGGCGCTCGTTACGCCAGTGCCAGAGCCAAGCGTTGCCTGGGCCCGTTGCCGCAGTTCCGTTTTGAGCACCTTGCCCGAAGCGTTGAGCGGCATTTCGCTGATGATCTCGAAGTACGTCGGCACCTTGTAGTTGGCCATGTTCTCTCGGGCCCAGGCCTTGAGCTCAGCTGCCTCACAGGTGGCCCCGGGTTTCAGGATCACGAAACCGTACCCAACTTCGCCCATCCGATCATCGGCCACACCAATCACCGCCGATTGCGCGATATCGGGATGGGCACTCAAGAGCGCTTCAATCTCCGCTGGGTAGGCGTTGAAGCCGCCAACGATGAACATGTCCTTCTTGCGATCAGTGATCCGGATGTACCCGTCGGAGTCCATGGTTCCGAGATCTCCGGTGTGCAACCAGCCTTCGCTGTCGATGGTGTCAGCGGTTTGTTCTGGTGACTCGAAATAGCCGAGCATGACGTTGTAGCCACGGATCACGAGTTCGCCAGTTTCACCGCGAGGAAGTTCCTTGCCCGAGTCATCCACGACTTGGATTTCTACTCCGGGGATTGCTCGGCCTGAGGAGCGGGAGATCAGCTCATCGGAGTCGTCATGACGACACATGGCAGCCACACCACAGGCCTCGGTGAGGCCGTAGCCGGTGATGACGGTTTCGAATCCAAGGTC
Organism: Acidimicrobiaceae bacterium; assembly: GCA_003514205.1. Lineage (GTDB taxonomy): Bacteria > Actinomycetota > Acidimicrobiia > Acidimicrobiales > Microtrichaceae > UBA11034. The sequence goes on along the minus strand of DORQ01000162.1, from coordinate 17,159 downwards.
GGTGCGCATACGGTTGATGAGCTCCACTGGCACCACCGCCGCACCAGTGACCGCCAACCGAAGACTGGAAAGCCGTTCAAAGTCGAGATCAGGATTCGCCAGAATCGTTTGGTACAGCGTCGGGGGTCCCGGAATCATCGAGACCTTTTCTCGCTCGATTGACTCCACTGCGGCGCCGACATCGAAGACGGCTTGCGTGATCATCGCGCAGCCTTTCGTGAGCGACGCTACGAGGCCAGCTTTGTATCCAAACGCGTGGAAGAAGGGGTTGATGATGAGATACCGATCCTGCGCTGACAGTCCCACAATGGATGACCAGTCGTTGAACGCCCGAACGGTCTGGCCGTTCGTGCACATCACGCCTTTGGGGGCACCAGTGGTGCCGGAGGTGAACATGATGTCCGACAAGGAATCGGGTGATTGGTTCTGCACTCGCTCAACCAGCTCACGGCCAGCTGAGCTCTCGCTGCCAGCGTCGAGCGCCATGAAGTCATCACAGCTTTCGGAACCGTCGGTGGTTTCGCCACGAAGCACCACAACCCGCTCAAGGTTCTCCAATTGCTGATCTCCCAGCATGGTGACGTAGTTGTTGCCGAGGAACCCTTGCACCGTGAAGAGGAACTTCGCTCGACTTCGATTCAGGATGTAGGCAGCCTCGATGCCCTTGTAGCGGGTGTTCAACGGGACGAGCACGCCTCCCGCCAGATGAAGCCCACAACACACCACTGGCCATTCCCAAATGTTGGGCGCCCAGATAGCGACACGATCGCCAGGTTCGAGCCCGGCTGCAATCAGCGCTCGGGCAACCGCCTGCGCTCGCTCGTAGAGCTCCAAGTAGCTGAAGCGAGCGCCGGCCCCGTCGTCACCGGTTGGATCGACGAGCGCCTCAGAGTCACCAAAGCGTGTGGCGGCGTCACCAAGTAGTCGCCCAATCGTCCCCCAGCGAAGGTCCCCACGTTCTTCTTCCACGTCGCCTGCCTCCAATGTCTGACGGTGCTGTCTGACGGTGCGTCAGAAGTGTAGAGGCTCACCAGTTCGCGCGGCACCCTGAACTGTCTAACCGTTAGCATTGCGAGGTGAATCAACCGACTCAAGGCACAGCCACTCCGTTCACCAGCGAGGCCAATTCGGCAGTTGCTGCTTCGCTGAGCGCGGATCGAACCGACTTCGAACTTGCGACGCGGGGCCTACTGCGAACACTCACTCCGCCGCAGATACTCGGAGCGCAGGGCAACGTGGTGTGGGATCTGGAACAGTTCGCGTTTCTCGACGCCGAACCTCCACCCGAGGCGAACCCGAGTCTGTGGCGCCAAGCCCAACTCAACCGCAACCATGGCCTCTTTGAGGTGGTTGAGGGCATCTATCAGGTTCGCGGCTACGACCTTTCCAACATCACCTTCGTGCGAAGCGAACACGGGTGGATTGTGATTGACCCACTCACGGTCCAAGAAACCGCAGCGGCAGCAGTGCGGCTCGTCAACGAAGAGTTTGGGGAGTTGCCGATTCGTGCCGTGATCTACACCCATAGCCACGTGGATCACTACGGCGGCATTCGCGGCGTCGTGACCGAGGAGCAGGTACGAGACGGTTCTGTTCAGCTCATCGCGCCGGAGGGGTTCCTCGGTGCAGCCATTTCCGAGAACGTACTCGTCGGGCCGGCGATGAGTCGGCGAGCTATGTACATGTATGGCGTTCTCCTGCCGGTCGGTTCACACGGCCACCTCGATGCGGGTCTCGGCAAGGGGATTCCGCGAGGCACCAACGGTCTCATCGCTCCGAACTACGAAGTCACCCACACCGGCGAGACACTGGTTGTGGATGGCATCGAGATCGAGTTTCAGATGACTCCTGGCACCGAAGCCCCAGCTGAAATGAACTTCTACTTTCCTCAGTTTCGGGCGTTGTGTATGGCTGAAAACTGCAGCGCAACGCTGCACAACGTCTATACCCCCAGAGGTGCCGAAATTCGTGATGCCCTGGCGTGGAGCCGCTACATCCAAGAGGCGTTGGAGTCGTTCCTGGATCGAACTGATGTGGCGTTTGCGAGTCATCATTGGCCTCGCTGGGGTCAAGACGCAATCGAGCACTACCTCGGATCCCAACGAGATGCCTATCGCTACCTTCACGACGAGACCTTGCGGTTGGCAAACCATGGATTCGTCTCCACTGAGATCGCAGAGCAGGTGGAGCTTCCATCGCAACTTCGCGACGAGTTCTTCAACCGCGACTACTACGGCACGGTGAATCACAACTGCAAAGCTGTGTATCAGCG
>DORQ01000162.1:10872-14737 GCA_003514205.1 Acidimicrobiaceae bacterium | reverse complement strand
CCTGGGCTGGTTCGATGCCAACCCTGCCCATCTACATCCCCTGCCCCCCGTTGAGGCTTCAACGAAACTGGTTGAGTACATGGGCGGGTCAGAGGCTGTGCTGCAACGGGCTCACGCAGATTTCGATCGCGGGGACTACCGCTGGGTTGCCCAGATCGTCAACGCCGTCGTGTTCGCCGATCCCTCCAACCAACAAGCCCGAGACCTGCAAGCCGCCGCGCTGGAGCAACTTGGATTCCAAGCCGAGTCAGGCCCATGGCGATCCTTCTACCTCACTGGCGCACTTGAGTTGCGAAACGGCACTCCGAACGCGCCAGGGCTTCGTTCGACCACCAATCCTGATGTGCTTGCCGCCATGACACCGCAGATGGTGCTCGACAACTGCGCAATGAAACTGAACGGCCCGCTCGCGGCCGATGCCAACCTTGAAATCGACATCGCATTTGCTGGTCTCGGCGAGTCTGATGGAGATCACCTCATTCGCGTGTGGGTCACCCGTGGTGTGCTGCAATACGGCGACCCCGACCACGCGACCGCCAGGCGCGGACCTGCCGCTGTCTCGGTGCGCAGCACTATTCGAGCGTTCCTCGCGGTCACCTCGGAAACCTCAACGGTTGCCGAGGAGGTCGAGCGCCACACCATGAGCTTCGAAGGCGACCAGAGCGTTTTCGAATCCTTCGTCGGCCTCTTGGATCAGTTCGATCTGTTCTTCCCAATCATCGAGCCATAGCCACAACATCTCTTGAAGCCTTGGTTCAGCTGCAAGTTGAGCTGGTGCCTAGTTGGCAGCCGACATCACCGGGTCGAGTCTCTAACCGAGGGCGCCGCTCGCGTGAAGCTCCGCGAGCTTTGCCTCGTCATAGCCAAGCACTGACGCCAACACCTCGTCGGTGTGCTGGCCCACCGTGGGCGCTTTGGTTGGATGAGGCAGTTCCGTGTCGACGATTTTGATCGGTATCGGCAGCTGCTCGCAGCCGAGTTCTGAGGTCGGAAGCCAGGGGAACCGGTCTTGAAACTGCGGGTCATCGGCAATCGTCTTTGGTGTGTTCACCGGTGCGATCGGCGTGTTGTGAGTGTTGCCGAACTCGATCCACTCAACAGCGGTCTTTGTCGCAAAGACGTCGCGGAGGATGGCCTGCATCTCGCGATTGCCTTTTGCGTGATCGCCATACTTGCTACCCGGCCACCGCTCAAACAGCTCGGGCTGACCAATGCCCTCGCAGAAGTTCTTCCAGAACTCTTGCTCAGAGGCCATGAACAGGACGTGCTGGTCATCCGAGGTTGCATAGAACTGATAACGAACCCCGTCGCGCATACCCGCTGTACCCGGAAGGCGCCGCTCGTAGTTATCGCTGGGGTTGCCAGTCACTTCAGATTCGGGGCGTTCATACGCTCGATAGGTCTCGGATCGAAGCCAGTCCATCGAGGCAGCGGCATCAGACTGAGCGAGTTCCATCTGATACCCCTTCCCTGTGGCGCGTGCACCGAGGATGCCCGCAAGCACCCCGAGTGCGCCGAACACCGGAGCAGCGTTGATTCCGGTGGAAGGGTGTTCTGGAATCACACAGAACCCGTCTTCATCGGTCTCCGGCTTCACGAGACCTGCCCAGGTGTCATACGCGATGCCATGGCTCGGCATCTGCTGGTAGGGGCCAGTCATGCCGTATCCCGACAAGGTGAACCAGACAATCTTCGGGTTGATCTTCTGCAGGTCCTCGAACGACAACCCTCGCTTCGCCAACCCGCCCGGCCGCATCGCCTCGATCACCGCATCAGCGCCGGCAATCAACTCTTTGAACACTTCCACAGCTTCAGGTTTGCGAAGGTCCAACACCACAGAGCGTTTGCCGCGGTTGATGTGGAGGTGCATCAGCGAGACACCCTCAACGATCGGCCAGGTCATTTGACGGATGTAATCGCCAGCGGGAGATTCAATTTTGATGACTTCGGCGCCAAGATCCGCGAGATGAGTAGTGATGGCAGCAGGGCCGAGCATCGAGAATTCGATGATGCGGACACCAGCGAGCGGGGCTTGGGCAGACATGTCACTCCAGTATGGGTCGAACGTTTCTGACGGTGTGTCAGATTAGCGTGTCAGCACGGCGCTCACAGATCGGCCAAACTGGTGGATCGCGCACGCAACCCTCGGAGGGAACCATGGAATTCGGCCTCACCCATACATTCGACGCCCCAGCAGAGAAGTGCTGGGCGATGTTTTCTGACCCGAAGAGCCACGTCGCCAAGTTCACCGAGATGGGCCATATCGGCGTTGAGATTGTGGAGAAGAAGAAGACCAAGAAGCAGCTGCACATCGTCATCACACGCGAGGTTGCGATCGACGGTATCCCCGGCTTCGCCAAGAAGTTCATCAAACCGCAGAACACATTGGTCAGCACCGACACCTGGAACGACTATGGCGACGGCACCTACGGGGGCGAATTCGCTCTCGACACCAAGGGAGTCCCGGTGAACATCACCGGCACCACGAATCTGGTTCCCGATGGGGATCAGTCGATCTACACCGTCAACTTGAACGTCACCGTGAATGTTCCACTCATTGGCGGCAAGCTCGCTGAGTTCTCAAAGAAGATCGCGTTGGAGAACCTCGCCAAAGAATTCGCAATTGGCGATTCTTGGCTGGCCAGCCACTAGGACCTCCACGAACTGTGTCCGGACCCGCCATGAACTCTCACTCAAGATCAGCCACCATTCGGGCACTGGCACTTTTGTTCGCTGCCGCGCTCACAATCGCCGCGTGCAGCACGGGCGACAAGGCGTCGGAGCGCTCCAGTTCTTCCGCCACGCAAGAAGCAGAGGGTCCGCGCCTCAATGAGATTCAGGTGATTGGCAGCCACAACAGCTATCACCAGGCAGTACCGGCACCCCTGTTCACAGCTCTTGCGGACACGGCCGAGAAGCTTGGCGATCAGGCAAAGGCCCTTGGTGACATCAACGAGATCAACTACTCCCATGCCCCACTTGAACAGCAGCTTGATCGCGGTATCAGAGCGTTCGAACTCGATATTTGGGCCGACCCGGTCGGCGGCCTGTTTGCCAACCCCCTCTCCCCCGCTCTCCTGCAGATTCCAGGAATCCCCGCCCCTCAGAACATGAGCGCCCCCGGTATGAAGGTGCTCCACATCGTGGACATCGATTTCGTCTCAACCTGTGAGACCCTCGTGATCTGCTTGCAAACCATCCGAACCTGGTCGGATGCTCATCCAGACCACACACCGATCTTCATCCAACTGGAACTGAAGGACGAAGGCCTCCCGAAACCCCTTGATGCAACTCAGGTGGTCAAGTTCGACGCCGGGCAAATGGACGCAGTAGATACTGAGATTCGATCGGTGTTCAGCGAGGAACGAATCATCAGTCCCGACGATGTTCGTGGCAACGCACGAACCTTGAATGAGGCCATAAACACCACCGGGTGGCCCCTGGTGAGCTCGGTACTCGGCCAGGTTGTGTTCTTCATGGACAACGGCGGCGACTACCGAGACACCTACCTTAAGGGCCATCCAAGCCTCGAGGGCCGCGTACTCTTCACGAGTTCAGGCGAGGACCAACCCGACGGTGCCTTTCTGAAGGTCAACGAGCCTGAGGACGGAACTGAGATACGCGACCTTGTCGAGCGTGGGTACATCATCCGCACCCGTGCCGATGGCGTGCTCGAGGCCGCTGACAGCAACTACCCGGACCGGTTTGCAACCGCACTTGCCGCTGGCGCCCAGGTGATCTCCAGCGACTTTCCGCCTGGAGAGCCTGCCCCGAGTGGATACGAGGCGGTGCTGCCAGGTTCAGCAGTCGGAACACCACAGGTCCGGTGCAATCCCATCGGCACACAGGATCGTTGTACTGCCGA
>DORQ01000162.1:9321-10630 GCA_003514205.1 Acidimicrobiaceae bacterium | reverse complement strand
TGCAAACTCGATCCCACGATGAAGCGACTCATCGAACTTGCGAGAAACACCACCGCCGCAGCCGCGTCATCCACGCTTGCCTCAACAAGTGAGGGATGCCGCGCTGCATCGGAATCCCCAAGCGCTCCTGAATCCGCAATCAGTTGCGAGTCGCCTTCGGTCGGAATCATGTCTGGTGCAACACAGTTCACCCGGATACTCAATGGCGATAACTCGAGCGCCAAGGTCTTTGACAGGTTCTCCACTGCGGCCTTCATCGCCGAGTAGATGGAGAATCCCGGTCCTGCCCGATGCGCCTCGATGGATGTGATGTTGACGATCGATCCACCCTCGCTCATCAACGGCACGATGGCCCGCGACCAATCGGCGACCTGAGTGAAATTTTCCGCGATGAGGGCAGCCTGGCCCTTCTCGGTGAGGTCAATGAAGTCCGAAACGAAGCCACCCCCGGCATTGTTTACCAGCGTGTGCACTACACCGAACTTGCTCCTCACTGCCGATAGCAGCTCCTGTCGAGCCTCGCTGTCTCGCACATCACCAACGGTGCTCACCACGTCGACGCCACTGGATTCCAATTCCTTCGTGAGGAGCCCGAGTTGGTCTGATTTTCGATCAATGAGTGCAACTGAGGCTCCGAATGCGCCCAACGCCCGTGCGCACGCCGCACCGATCCCCTGTGCTGCGCCGGTCACGACCGCTACTGTCCCATCAAGCCGAATATCTGCTGGTTGAATCGCCATCGCCCCAGCCTTGCAGGAATTGCTGACTCGCAGGCCCTATTCTGCCGAGATGCAGTTCACCCGCGAATGTGAGGCGACCGCCCGGTTGCTGTGCGAACCGAAGTTCAACGCAGCGGTTGATCTTGTCTGCTTCCCTACTGGCCAGAACCAGTATGCGGTTGTCTCCCCTCAGGGCCGAACCGAGTTCCGCAGGGTGAGCACCGACGAAGGACCACGCTTTGAAACGCTGACCACCGAAAGGGTCGACCCGCTTGGCTCCCAAGATCCGGCAGCGCTGCTTGGGAGCCTGGCCGAACAGGCCGCCCCATTCCCGACCGGCGATCTGAACTCGTTCCCATTCGCGCAGGAGCAGATCAGCCAGTTCTTCGACGCACCTCACGCGCCCGACCTGCTCATCCAACACAGCGCAGCGCACTTCGTTGATTCGAATCTTGGCCAGCACGGCTCCCTCGGAATCATCCAAGCCCGAGCTCCCTTTATTGCGCGAGGCCCAGGGATTGCACCTCAGGGCTTGAGGAGCGGTTTTGTTCGAATGGTGGATGTCGCGCCGACGATCCTCGAGGCACTAC
>DORQ01000162.1:0-9064 GCA_003514205.1 Acidimicrobiaceae bacterium | reverse complement strand
TTCTCCTCGATGGATGCAATGCGAACGCTCTCTATTCGGCCGCATCTCAGGGTCTGGCGCCCAACATTGCCTCGCTCATCGACGAGGGCTTCGCTTTGACCGAGGGGGCGTTGGCCTCGCTGCCCACCGCCACACTCGCCAATCACATGACCGCCAACACCGGCGCCCATCCGGGCCATCACGGTGTGCTCCACCACACCTGGTTCGACCGCCAGCAGTCCACCACGCCAGACCTTCTCGAGATGAGCCAGATGTTCTCTGCCTCTGATCATTTGTCTCAGCAGGTCGAGACGCTGCACGAGGCAATTCACCGACGCTACCCAGGGGCGATCACCACTGCAGCAATGGAATTCTGCGATCGTGGGGCCGACCACTCCAGCTTCGCCCAATTCCGCAACGAGACGTCCCCTCCACTTCCCTCACTCGAGGAATGCAACACAGCGTTTCCGGAGTTGGCCAACACCTGCGCTCCCTTCGGGTTCATGAGTTGCGTCGACGAAGCCGCAACCCAACAGACCATCGAGTGGTGGCACGCACACCTACCTACCTTCAGCTGGTGCTCGTTCAGCCTGACCGATGAGGTGGGCCATATCGCCGGTCCCTATGGCGAGATGACCTCGGCAGCTATAACTGACAGCGACCGACGTGTGGGTGACCTTCTCAGAGCCTTGGAACAAACCGGAACCGCTGCCGAGACGCTCGTGGTTGTGCTTTCAGATCACGGGATGGAGCAGTGCGACCCAATGGTGCAGGAGGATCTCGCCGAGGCGCTCACCACCACCGGGATTCCACACCGACTGGTCGGCGGTCAGTTCGTCTATTTCGAATGATGCTGAGCGAAACCTTGCGGGAGGCCGCTACTCGATTTGGCGACCGGCCATGTCTCGTTGAGCCCGAGGGCGCAACCTTGACCTTCGGCGCATTGCATCTCGCTTCGGAGCGTCTCGCACGGCAGCTGGCGCAGGCGGGAATCCGCGAGGGCGATGTTGTCGCCCTTCAGCTGCCATCGAACTTCGACTATGTGATCAGCTACTGCGCACTCGCTCGACTCGGTGCAATTACTGCTGGCCTGAATCCACATCTCGCAGCTGGCGAGCAGGCTCGGATCCTCGACATGCTCCAACCACGCGTCGTGGTCGGCATCCACTCAACTTCGGGTGGATCGTGGCCCGCGTACGACATCGCTGAGTTTGATATTCAGCATGAGGTCGACAAGCCCCAGGTCATCGACCCCGCTGAACTCGAGCCGCTTGCGGAGTTGCCACCCGATCCGGAACGACCCGTCGCAATCGTCTTGACCTCCGGAACCACAGGACTTCCCAAGGGCGCGCTGTTTCGCAATTCCCAACTCGAGGCGATATCGAGAATCGACCTTGGGCCGAACTGGGCCGAGGTGTGGGGCATCGGCGGCGCGCAGATCGCCTCGACGCAGTTCGCGCACATCGGGTTCATGACGAAACTTCCTTGGTACATCCGCTGCGGCATGGCGACCTACCTCCTTCCGAAGTGGCGGACCGAGACCGTCATGGAACTCATCGACGCCCACCGGATCACCACCCTGGGAGTGATCGCCCCTCAGCTCGCGATCCTGCTTCGACACGAGGCGTTGCCCCGTTATGACCTCAGCTCCGTGGACCTCATTATCGCTGGCGGCGCGGCCTCGCCTCCAGCACTGATCACCGCTGCGAGTCAACGATTTGGTGCTCGCTACTCAGTTCGCTACTCCTCCACAGAATCGGGAGGTGTCGGACTCTCAAACGACGCTGGTTCGCCAGAGGACCAGATCAACTCTGTGCTCTTTCCCCGAGAAGGAGTCGAGGCCGGAGTATTCCTTGAGGACGGAACCGAGGCTGGGGCGGGAGTTATTGGAGAGTTGCGCCTGCGGAGCAACGCGATGTTTGCCGGCTATTGGAACGACCCAGAGAGCACGCAGACCGCAGTTCGAACCGGCTGGCTGCACACCGGCGACCTCGCGCAACGGACTCCCTCGGGAGGCATTCAACTCACGGGTCGACACCGCGACCGCTACGTGCGTGGTGGGTACAACGTGTACCCAACCGAGGTGGAGGCGGTGTTGTTGGATCATCCCTCAGTGGCAGATGTTGCAGTGGTTCCTCTGTCGCACGAGGTACTTGGTTCCATCGGTGCAGCCGTGGTCGTGCCGACCGCGGGAGCTCAGGTTCCGACACTCGCCGAGCTTCGGGAGTTCTGCATCGACCGGCTTGCCACCTGGAAGCATCCGGAGGCTCTCGTGCTGGCAGAGTCACTCCCCTATACCTCCGGCCTGAAACTCGACCGAGCGCAGCTCGCTAGCATCGTGGCCCAGGAGGATTCCCAGTGACCCAGGATGCCCTATGACCCAGGATGCGCTATGACCCAGGAAGATGTGTTCCCAGACCGCGACATGGCGCATCTCGACAAGATCCGGTGGGTCATCGAGACGCAGGGTTGGTGCGCCGAGCCGATGGCTGCAGTGGAGGACCCGCCGACCCCCGGCTACACCTACACCATTGGTTTTGAAGACTCTTACGATCATCCCGAGGTGGTCATCTTCGGCCTGCAACCTGTTGCTGCCCGGGGCCTGCTGGAAATGATCGCCATGCATCTGAGTGCTGGAGGAGTCATTCCAAACGGCGTGTTCACTGGGCTTTTGGATTCCGACCTGCCCTCGGCAATGTTGCCAGTTTCCCTCGAGGAGTTTGGCGACCTCTTCGAGACGGCTCGTGCGTACCACGATGATCAAGCCTTTCGGGTGGCACAATTTGTGTGGCCCGACAAGCAGGGCAAGCTGCCCTGGGACGAGGGTTTCGATGATCGCCTGAGACTCGCGCAGCCAGTCATTGGCACCTGACCGGCTGTTGGAGATTCGAATGGACGTCTGGGGCATCGTGCTCGCTGGTGGCGAGGGGCGAAGGTTTGGCGGGCATAAACAGTTCGAACTCCTCGGCGGTGTGACACTCCTGGAACACGCGATCAATCTGGTTCGGCTGAGCTGCTCACATGTGGTCGTGGTGGTCCCGCAAGCAACAGAGAACCTACGTTGCAGCGCCGACCTCGTCGTTGTGGGCGGACCTGAGCGAGCGGACTCTGTCCGGGCAGGCCTCGCTGCACTTCCGGACTCGGCGGAGCGGGTACTCATCCACGATGCCGCGCATCCCTTGGCAGCACCACGATTGTTTCACGAGGCCGTCGCTGGTTGCACAGACCTGGTTGCAGGGTGTCTTCCACTGTTGGCGTTGGCCAACACGATGGCATGGGTTGACGGCGGGATTGTTCAACGGGCCCAGTCCAAAGAGGGGGTCTTCACCATGCAGATGCCGATGGTGTTTTGGGTCGACAAGCTGCGCGATGCCCACCTCGCCTCGAGGGATACAACCGACGATGCGTCACTCATGGTCGGGCTGGGCCATCCCATGTCGTACATCCCAGGCGAACCCGACAATCTTCACATCACCACACCGAGCGACCTTCGCTTGGCTGCAGCAATTCTCCAGGCACGTCAGGATCTTCCCGCAGCAACAAGCCCCACAGCGAGCGCTGCAGCGCAGACTCCCATGAGTTGATGTCGATTCATCCGCTCACGCAGTACAAACCAGGCGAGCACCACCGTCGAGGCTGGATACATCGAGGCCACCACTGAGACGATGGACAGCAACCCCCGTTGGCTGGCCACGAGGTACAGACAGTTCGCCGCGATGTCGAGAAGACCGATACCGATGATTGCGAGTCGGTGCCCTCGGGCAACCTGTGCTCGCTCGCCGGTGACGGCGATGATCCCGGCCACAAGGACCACCGAGGCAACCCTGGCCGCCACTGCGGGCCATAACCCCGCCCGAGTGTCGCATTGGGCGAACGCCACATAGAAGAAGCCAAATGCCAGGCCACTGCTCATGCTCAACCCAAGCACTCGGCCGATGGAGATCTTTGCGACCTCGGGGTCCGAGCGATCCTCTCTGGAGATCAGCAAGATCGCGGGGATTGCAAGGGCCATGCCGACAAGCGCGATTGGCCGAGGCCGGTCACCCGAAGCGATGCCCACCACAACTGGGACCGTCGCAGCACAGATCGCTGTGATTGGCGCCACCACCGCCATTGGCGCCACGGCGAGGCCCGAGTACAACAGCACGAGCCCCACGGCTCCTGCGACACCCGCGCCTGCCCCCCACAGAAGATCAGCCTCGAGGATTCGGCTCCACCCGAACACCGCCGCGGCCATTGTGACCGACACAAGCCCAACCAGCTGTGACCAACCGGTCACGACAAGGGCCGGTGCGGACTTTGACGCCTTTCCGCCGAGAAAGTCGGCCGCACCATATGCGACCGCTGACAGTGCGGCGAGCAGGATCTCCATCAGCGCACTCTATGTTGCCCCAGACACCCACTGCCTCGCCCTGCTATTCCAGCTCTTCCCACCGGATAGTTGAAATCTGAATTCCTTGGTACACTCCGAAATGTGCGGTTTGGCGGCCCGAAATCGAACTCATCAGTCATGGAGCAACCCGAACCTGGCGATCAGCCCGACCAGGATGCGGTCGACCTTCAACGTCTCGTTAATTCAGGCCTCGATACCTCAGCACGCCATCCATTTCGCCACGTTGTCTCTGTGATCACCCCTCATGCTGCAGTGCTACTCCGGCAACAGTGCATCGAGGCCGGGTACAGCTCCTCGGCATGTGAGGCCGCCACCCACCCTGGGTGGATGGTGGTCGCTGAGCGGCAGGAGATCCCGACGTTAGAAGGCATCACGCTGGCGCGGTCGTTCTTCACCCTGCTCTGTTCTCGTTCACCCGGATCGCGGTACGAAGGCTGGGCGCTGGGCGACGCAGACGACCTCGACGTTCGTCTGGATCCAGACGATCTGACAGCGATTCGCGCTGCACTCAAGCGAGGCTGACCTTCACCTGTCAGCGAGACCTTTGCCGCGTCCTCGCTCGACCAGATTTCGCGCTTACGCGTGACCACAATCTGCCGATAGGAAGCAATGCTTGGCATTGTCACTCCTCTGGCACTCATCGGTTCAACAAGCCCGCTCGCACTCGGGGCCATTGCGGTCTGGGCAGTGACTGCTGCATGGTTGTCCGCCTGGCTGGTTCACCGCTACCGAGTTGCTGAGGATTCCGAGGGTTGGGAGTTCGCAGAGCTCAGTGCCGCAACATGTCCACACTGCCTCCATGAGGTGACCGCCATCGAGGCACTACCACTGCGGAGTCTGAGGTGCGCAGAGTGTGGTGAGCGGCTGCCAAGCAGCTGGTGGATCACCCAGCTCCTCACCTTCTCGGCCATCTGTGCCGTCGCCGCCGCCTGGGGACTTGGCGTTCACCTCGTGGCGTTCCTGTGGCTCCCTCCAGTTCTGGTAGTTGCCGCAGTGGTTGATTTCCGGACGATGCTGATTCCAAAGAAGGTCGCCTGGGTTGGATTGGCAGGCGGGGTTGCAACGATCGCCCTCGCCTCTGCACTACTGGGAAAGCCCGACATGTTGGTGCCGGCCCTCATCGGTGCTGCCGGATACTTCGGGTTTCTCTTTCTCCTGAACGTCATCAGCCCTTCCGCAATGGGCTTTGGCGATGTTCGACTAGGGGCTGTACTCGGCCTCTACCTTGGCTGGATCAGCGTATTTCTCCCGGTATATGGCCTGCTCGTTGCCTGCATCGTCTACCTGCTCTACGCCGTGCCGGCCCGCATTCGATTCGGTCTCGCGAACAAGTTCAGCCCCTTCGGGCCAGGCCTCGCGATGGGCACCCTCCTCGTAGTGATCTTTCACTCCGCCATCCTGCCGGGCTAGATCCCGCGGGAAGACTCGGGTCGTCGTCGCACCGACGGGGGCCTACTGGGAAAGTTGCCTCGTGGCGCTTCTCAGAGGGGGAGCATACGGATCACGCCAATTTTCACCGATGCCGTATCAGGATTGCGTCAAGACTCTTCCAATCGCCTGAGGGTCGTCGCAGGATGACCACGAGCCCCATAACCGGGGTATCCGGAACTTGATCTTCCTGAACGGATGGCACAATGGCTGACGCACTTTTCGTACTCATGACTGGACTCTTTTTCGGTCTCGCAACGCTCCTTGTTCGGGCGTGTGAGTTCTTCATCGGTGAGGATCTCCAAGCCGGAGCCATACAGGACACCGCGGCCAACCACCCCCAGGGTTCAGCCGAATCGACGCGCGCGGTCACCGCATCATGAGCGGCGAGGACATTGTCGGACTCATCGTCTCGGCACTACTGACGGTCTATCTGCTCGCCGCGCTCGTCCTCCCGGACCGGTTCTGATGAGTGCAGCAAATTGGGCCCAACTCGCGCTGCTCATTGCCGCGTTGGCCATCGCATGCCCATTGCTTGGTCGCTACCTCGCCGCCGTGTTTGGCGATGGTCCGGCGCCGGGCGATCGATGGATCTGCACAGCGGAGCGAGTTGTTCTCCGTGCCATGCGAGTCGACCCTGAGAGGGAGCAGCGATGGAACGCCTACGCCCTGTCCGTTCTTGCGTTCAGTCTCACCTCGGTACTCGGCCTCTACCTCCTACAGCGGATACAGGGACTGTTGCCACTCGACAACGGCGGCCACGGCGCCGTAGCACCCAGCGTCGCGTGGAACACTGCCGTGAGTTTCGTCACCAACACGAACTGGCAGTCGTACTCGGGTGAATCGACAATGAGCCACCTCACACAGATGGCGGGTCTTGCCGTTCAGAATTTCGTATCGGCAGGTGTGGGGCTCTGCGTTGCCGTGGCCCTGATCCGAGGGCTCTCTCGTGCCCGTGTCGACACGATTGGCAATTTCTGGGTGGACCTCGTTCGCGGAACCTTCCGAGTCCTGCTCCCAATCGCTACGGCTGCCGCTCTCGTCATGTCTGCTGCTGGCGTGATTCAGAACCTCGGTGGCGGAACAACGGTCACAACTCTTGAAGGCGCCCGGCAGGTGATCCCCGGTGGACCGGTGGCGAGCCAGGAGGCGATCAAACAACTCGGCACCAATGGCGGTGGGTTCTTCAATGCCAATTCGATGCACCCATTCGAGAACCCGAACGGATTCACGAATCTGCTTCAGATCTTTCTGCTCCTGTTGATCCCGTTTGCTCTCACCTTCGCCTTCGGTCGTATGGTCGGCGACCGCAAACAGGGCTACGTGGTTGCAGCGGCAATGGTGATCCTGCTCGGCGTTGGCGTGGGTTTGACCACCTGGGCGGAGCTCGACGGAAGCCCGAAGTTGGATGGACTCGGCGTCACCCAGGACCACGGCTCGACGCAGGCTGGGGGCAACCTGGAGGGAAAGGAACTGCGATTTGGGGCGGCGGGGTGTGGGATATATGCACCGGCCACCACCGCGACTTCCACTGGGGCAGTGAACTGCGCGCACGACTCGCTCACTCCCGTTGGCGGTGGCGTGGCGATGTTCAACATGATGCTTGGCGAGGTCGCACCCGGAGGGGTGGGTGCGGGGCTCTACGGAATGTTGATCTTCGTCCTCACGGCAGTATTTATCGCAGGCTTGATGGTCGGACGAACTCCCGAATATCTCGGCAAGCGTATTCAGGCTGGCGAGATCAAGCTCGTCGTGCTGTACATCCTCTTCGTTCCGCTCGTGGTGCTGGGATTCGCAGCGGTTGCGGCGGTCACCGGATCAGGTCTCTCAGGTCGGCTCAACCCCGGCCCCCATGGCCTGTCGGAGATTGTGTACGCCTACACATCAGCAGGAAACAACAATGGGTCGGCATTCGGCGGTCTCACCGTCACCTCGACTTGGTATCAGACGACACTCGGGCTGTCGATGCTCGTGGGGAGGTTCTTCCTCATCATCCCTGCGCTAGCTATCTCAGGTTCGCTGGTTCGCAAACAGAAAATCCCGCCATCAGCGGGCACGTTTCCCACTGGGACCCCGCTGTTCACGGGACTGCTCGTCGGCGTTGTCGTCATTGTCGTGGGCCTGACGTACTTTCCGATCCTCGCACTTGGTCCCATCGTCGAGCAGCTTGGCCTCTAGGAGCCGAATATGTCTACTTCAATACTTGAACCGGAATCTGGCCACGCAGCAGCGACCTCGCACACTTCTCTGCCCGATGATGGACCGAAGGTAATTGACCCCTCAATTCTTCGCTCCGCCGTTGTCGACGCCATCAAGAAGCTGCATCCCCGCACGCAGGCAAAGAACCCAGTGATGTTCGTCGTGCTCGTCGGAAGCGTGCTCACGACGGTGCTGTTCGTCATCGACTTCGGCTCGTCGACGGCCGCAGAGAACCTCTTCGCAGGTGTGACTGCCGTATTTCTTTGGTTTACAGTCCTGTTCGCCAACCTTGCAGAGGCGGTGGCCGAGGGACGGGGCAAGGCCCAGGCCGAGACGCTTCGCAAGACACGGAGCGAGACCATCGCTCGCCGCCGAAGAGATGACCTCTCGATCGAAGAGATATCCAGTGCCGATCTCGAATTCCACGACAAGGTCGTGGTTTCCGCTGGGGAGATCATCCCGTCCGACGGCGACATCATCGAAGGGATTGCCACGGTTGATGAGTCCGCAATAACGGGTGAATCAGCACCGGTAGTGCGGGAATCTGGTGGCGATCGCTCGGCAGTAACTGGCGGCACGCGGGTGCTCTCCGACGAGATTGTGGTGCTCATCACTGCTCGGCCCGGTGAGACCTTCGTTGACCGGATGATTGCGCTTGTCGAGGGCTCGGAGCGCAAGAAGACCCCAAACGAGATCGCTCTCAACATCTTGCTGGCAGGACTCACCATCATCTTCCTTCTTGCCACTGTGACGTTGCAGGCCTTTGCCCAGTACTCCGGCGCCAAGCAGTCAGTGGTCGTCCTCACAGCCCTCTTGGTGTGCCTCATCCCCACAACGATCGGCGGTTTGCTCTCCGCGATCGGTATCGCTGGAATGGATCGACTCATTCGCCGCAATGTTCTGGCGATGTCGGGCCGCGCGGTCGAGGCCGCAGGCGACTGCGCGACACTGCTGCTCGACAAGACAGGAACGATTACGTACGGCAACCGTCAGGCGGCTGAATTCCTGCCGGTAAACGGGGTTGAAGCGACGGGCCTCGCTACCGCCTCGATGGCAGCGAGCCTC
>DORQ01000251.1:1300-8274 GCA_003514205.1 Acidimicrobiaceae bacterium | reverse complement strand
CACAGGATCCTCTGCCTCCTGAGGGAGATCGGCGCCGGTTTGCGTGAGCTGCTGGCGAAGTGCTTCGGCAGCACGCTGGGTGTCGATTTCCCGATCAGGGTTCTCAAGAGGAACTTGAAGTTGGCTGAGAGCCAGCATTGAGTCAATGCCAGGATCGCCGCCCAACAGGTCAACTGTTCGGCGCTGCAACACATCTCGTCGCGATTGAAATTCGCTGAGTTCGCCGTTGGAGTTCGCGTCAGCGAGGGCAAATCGCAGCGCTTCGTCAGCGCGCTGGTATGCAGTCCGCGCAGCAATGAACGCATCCTCACGGGCTTTCAGCGCTGCAGAACTACTGATTCCGAGGATGTAGGAGCTCCAGCTTTCGAATCCGAGATCCCGCAGCAGCGCGGACTCCTCAGCGCGCAGCTCGTCGAGCCTTCTTCGTGCCTTGTTGCTGGGCTTCCGTGCGAGAGTTCGATCGAGTTCAAAGATCTCGTCGTGAAGATCCTCAAGCACGTCAACTTTGCGTTGATCCAGCTTCTTGGCATGCCGGGCGAGATCGGCCTCCTGCACGGCTGTGCGCAGTTGATCCCGCTGCGTCGCCAGGCGATCTATGGCGGCCTGTTGAGTGGCTCGTCGATCAGAGGCCGCGGCGAGGGCATCTTCAAGCTGACCCCACTCAAGCAACAGGGCCTGGGCCTCTGGTGACGGGATCATCTGCGGTTCGAGGCACCGATCCAGCAGCGAATAGGAGTCTTGAATTGGTCGCGGATCGAGTTGATGGAGTCGATCGATCTCGGTGGTGAGATGTTTCTCCTGCTCGATGAGCTCAGAAATGGCCGTTTCCAACGCGGCCCGACGGGCCCCAAATGGATCTCCGGCAGCGGCAGCAATGCGCCGCTCGAACTCCGCGATTTCCGACCGAACCACCTCGAGGCCCGACTCGGCGTAGCTATCGAGCCCCCCTCGGGCATGCTCAAGATGTGTGAGCAAGTCGGCTCGCTCGTTGGCGAGTGAGCCGAGCTGACGCTGAACCGCCGCAATGGCCGAGGTCGCGTCGCGGATGGCTGCATCAGAGGCATCCACCTCAAGGAGTGCGTTCACCCGCTCTGCCGCTGCCGACTGAACGTCGCTCACAATGTCGGAGTGGCCGAGTTCTGACTCGACCTGGTTCTCATAGCCCGGGAGGTCGAGGCGACGTATCACCGGTTCGATGTCCTCGTTCAGCTCTAAGAGCCGCAACGACTCCAACGAGAACTCCAAACGAGCATCGTGCACCTCGATGATTCCGCCGCCATGGGGCTCTGACCCGCGGGGAATCCCAGCGATCGACTGGATGAGACGGTCCCGCGTTGGATCCAACAATCCACTCACCATCGTCAATTTTGGGTGGAACTCAAGCGCGATCTGGGTGCCTGAGTCCTCAAATCGGACCAGTCTCATGCCTTGCACCTATCGGCACCATGCGTGCAGAACTGAGCTAAACCTGGCAAGGTTTCGTTACTCGTCCACCGCGATCTTCCGAACACGGGGCGGTTTCCGCTCCGGGTCCCGAGGGGCGGGGGTGTCAGGCCGAAGTGCCGAAGTAAGGGTTCCTACGAGGTCCGATACTCCTCCGGCGAGCGCAGAAAATCGATCAGAATCCTGAACCACGTCTTCTGCCGCATCAAGGAATTTCCGCGCAGCCAGAATCATTTCCTGCGCTGCTCGTTGCAGGTGTTCCACTCCTTCAGATGCGGAATCGTTGGTCGGCAAGGTCGCCATGAGCGCTCCAATCCTCGATAGGTAGCCATGTGTGGGGCAGCACGTCAGTCACTGAAACCGCACCACGAGTTTGCCATTCTTCAAGCGAGCGCCAACGACCTCGCGCTTCTTGAGGGAATCAACCAACAATACTGACCGCCGGTACGGACCAACTCGGATGAACACCTCACTAGGTGAACGAGTCACGGAGAGCGCCTCCTTCGTGGCGAATGGCAAGTCAATGGTGAGCGTGTACTGAGCTCCAGATCGAGCGACCCTGACGGGGTCATAGTGCAGAAGCACCTCGCTTGGGTTCGTCTCTCCGTACAGCGCTCGTCCAAATTCTTTGAGCGCCGCGACACCGACCACCTCGGCCGGCGCGAGGTAGGAGTACAGAATCGGAGTAGGTGCAAATCCTGTTTCGATCTCCGTGAGCTGCTCTGCCTGAGAGTGCTTCCATGCAGCAAACCATGGGTCGACTACCTCGGCGGGCCACAGTTTGTTGACCACCACCGCATCGGTCCGGTAGCCGAACAGGGAGAGGTAGGTGTGGGTGCGTCTCGCCTCTGCGACGACCATTTTCTCGGCATTCACGACGATTCTGACGGTGCTCCTCTGGGGATCTCGCAGGATGTTCCGAACATCATCGAATCGCTGATAGAGCAGCTCGACTGCGGCAAAGACCTCATCGTTGGCAACAGGAAGATTCGTCATTTTCCCGACCATGGGACCGAGTGTTTTGGTGAGTTTGCGACCAAGTGGAAAGGCGCGGTCCATGTACCAACTCAACACGTCGGGCAGCGAGAGCAACCGAATCGTCTCCGCCGTGGGCGCGCAATCGACAATCAGCGTGTCAACTGTGCCTGATCGCTCGAAATTCACGATGTCGGTCAGAGCAAAGATCTCTTCAATCCCAGGAATAACCGACAGCTCCTCGGCCTCGATCTGATCAACACCTGCCCAATTCAGCACCGACCGGAGATAACTCTGGATCTCCCCCCACGACTCCTCCATCCGCTCCGTCGCATCGAGCTGCGTCGCGAGACAGTTCGGTGCTACCTCGGTGAGCGAGCCATCCAATGCCATGTCAAAGCTGTCCGCGAGCGAGTGTGCGGGATCGGTTGACATGACCACTGTCCGCTCCCCCGCTCGGGCGCACGCAAGTGCTGTTGCAGCCGACACTGTTGTCTTGCCTACCCCGCCCTTGCCGGTGAACAGAATCGTCCTCATGGCAGTCGCCCCTGTGTATCCACCGAATCATTCTGGCGTGGGTCCGGGCGGCCTGATGCCGCTGCGTCGATACTCGGGAACCACCCGTAGCGAGCGCCCCACAGACCACAGAGACCCAAACCGAAGGTGGGAACGAGAACCCCAAACGCCAAGGCAGTCAATGGCCGAAGAGACGCTGCCACCAGCGCCACAAGGATCTGAGCGCCGAGAGAGCCAAGGAGTCCCCTACGAACCGCCTGAGGTGCGCTGTTGGAGAGCACCCACCAACCAGCCATGGTCATCGAGTGAGTCCGAGTACGAAGCCCGCCCTGGATGAGCGCAACCAGAAAGGCCACACACCCAATGGCGAACAGACCGAGCGAGACGTACGCTGCGAAACTTCGAGTTGAGCGTGTATTCGCAATCACTCCTACTGTCTGAGCAACGGTGAACAGCAACGTGGCGACAGCTGAGAACCACAGAATTCCGCGGGGAGCCGGCGCCGTGTCGAAGTGACGGGTGAGTTCTGTTCGGCGTTGTTCTCGGAGAAGTTGAGAAGCCTCCTGTTGACGTTGTCGCGCCTCGGCGACGCTCTCCTTCGCCTTCGACGGTTGGGCTGCCCGCCCCGATCTCGGACCTGTGACACGCGAACCTTGCGGGCCTTTCCGTGCGCTACTCATCGCTTCGCTGTCGCCCAATCGCCAAGGGTCTGCGCTAAGGAATCAGCGAGAACATCATTGGCAAAGTATCGCTCGGCCCGTTCCCGCGAAGCGGCTCCCATCGATGCGCGTAGATCCTCGTTATTGAGCAAATCGGCAATCACCATCGCAACATCAGTCACATCCTCGGGATCATCGACAACAACCCCGGTTTCGCCATCGAGCACGGCTTCGTGTGAACCCCCGGACCGGCCAGCGACCTGGGCGACGCCGCAGGCTGCGGCCTCAAGGAACACAATTCCGAATCCCTCCTGCTCCAGACCCCACCAGCGGTTCCTGCACAGCATTGCGAAGAGATCTCCGGCGCCGTAGAGCAGTGGCAGGTCCTCATCGGCCACGCGACCGAGAAAGGACACTGGGGCATCGAGTTTCTGGGCCAAAGAACGCAACGATGCTGCTTCCCGGCCTCCTCCGGCGATGGCCACTGTCAGCTCAGGGAACGCACCCCGGAGACGCGCTGAGGCCCGGATCAGCGTGTCCATGCCTTTGCGCGGTACCAGTCTGCTGACAGAAACCACCAGTTGACCGTCTGTCGGCAATCCGAGCTTGGCGCGTGCCTCCACCTTGGCGGCAGCGTTCAACGGAATGAACCGATCGAGGTCCACTCCCGGCGTTATCACTGCACCAGCGAGCGCTCGGCCTGCTGCCCGCTCTGCTTCATCGAATGGATATCGGCTCGAAGAAAGAACGAGCTCGGCATTGCGGAGCAACGATCCCATGAGCTGACGCGACCCCGGCAAACGACCCGGAATCGTCATCTCTGCTCCATGAACGAACAGCGCGTAGGGTCGCGAACAACGAGGACCAACGGCACCGAGTGGAAGCACTGGGTCGAAGATGATCAGCTCCGCGCCGCATTCTTCAGCCAATGCATCGATCTGCTTGACGAGACCTCGATGCGGAAGCAGGACTGGCTCGCGAGTTCGAACAACCCGAAACGGCTGATTCTTATCCCATTCCTCATGTCCTGCATACGGAGTAGTCAGCACCGTCGCGTCCTCCGCTGGCAGCCTTCGCCACAGCTCCCACAAGTACGACTGAATGCCACCGAGTTTTGGAGGGAAGTCGTTGGTGACTAAGAGGTGCTTCATGCGGAACCCCGAGAACGTCGTTGCTCAATGGCCCAGCGAGCATGTTCTGCCAGAAGCGCGTCTGGACCATTGCGATAGCGATGCAGGGTGACCGGTATCTCCTGAGCCTCGCTCGCTGAGTTGCCCAACCCGATCAACGCGTTTCGGCGTATGAGATCGGGATCACGATCAGCGATATACCAATCCCCAAACTGTGTGAGCAACTGATCATCGGACATATCAAGAATGTCTATCAGTGAGAGAGGCTCTATCAGAAGTGGCGCTCCAAGATGGCCTCGGCGTATCGACACAGTCGAAGGCGGGCAGGCGACTTGGCAATCATCACAGCCGTACATTCGCGTCCCAAGAGCCTCGCGAAACTCAGGAGGAAACTCGCCTCGCGCCTGCAGGAGCCAAGAGAGGCACTTGTTTGCATCCACTGTGCCATCTCCCGCGAGAGCGCCCGTAGGACACGCGGGAACGCATCGCCGGC
Source organism: Acidimicrobiaceae bacterium (assembly GCA_003514205.1). Lineage (GTDB taxonomy): Bacteria > Actinomycetota > Acidimicrobiia > Acidimicrobiales > Microtrichaceae > UBA11034. The sequence goes on along the minus strand of DORQ01000251.1, from coordinate 3,058 downwards.
AACCTCCGCAACCGTCTGGAACAGGCACCGACAGCTGAGGAATCAGAGCGTCGGTGACCACGGATCCAAGAACACACCAGCTGCCAACATGTCGGTTCAGCAGCAGTGAGTTGCGGCCGTACCAGCCAAGCCCGGCTCGGTAGGCGGCCTCCTTGTCGAGCACGGCGTTGGAGTCGAGAACCACTGTGGAGCGATAGCCAAACTCCTTGAGACGATTGCTGATGGCGCCAAGGATTTCCCGGAGGTGCTGGTAGTGCACGTCCGTCGCATATGCAGCCACCCGCCCGGTTGGAGCCATGTCGGCGGTTTCGAGAAACTCGACGGGAGGCGGGTACGGGAGCGCTCCGACGATTAAGGAGGCGGCGTTTTTCAATACGCGTTGAGGCTCAGTTGAGCGCGCAGGCGAACGATAGGTGAACTCCATATCCCGAGCGAGCCCCTTCGCCGAGCATGCCTCGATCCTGGAACGGTTTGAGCTCCATGTTCGAGCTGAACAGCTACCGACTCCTACGAGCCCCGATTCCAGTCCTAACCCGACAAGCTCCTCCCAGTGCTGCACACTGAGCATCCCAGCAGTGCCTCTGGTCCCAGCAGTGCCTCTGGTCCCAGCAGTGCTTAGATCCGCATTCACCTGTGTTTCGAGCTTCTCGCCTGAGCGAGCAGGTCACGCCCAACGAGGGGCCTCCCATGCCCTGGAAGGAGTACGTCGACTCGCAGCGACCGAAAGCGATCCTCGGTCTCAGCCGAACGAGCGGCATCGACGTACTCTGGGTTGAACCATGCCCGCCCGTTCGCGGTCAATACCGCATCTCCGCTCGCCAAGGTTCGCGAGGCCTCGTGATAGAAGGCGGTGGAATCATCAGTGTGGCCAGGTGCACTCAGAACCTGCCACTCCCCTGCGGAGAACATTGTCTCACCATCATGCAGCCAGGTTGGCGAGGACGCTGGCGCACTCATCTCTCGAAGTCCGTACCCAATCTGAGGCCCGCGTGCCTGTTCGATGAGTGAGCCCAGCGAGAAGCGTTGGCTTCTGAACACTGGGTGGATCCGGGCAACCTCGCGCAAGCCCGGGCTCCGAGGAGTTTCAGAACCGTCGAGATACGGCTGAGCTCGCGCAGGAAGCAACACCGACTCGTCAGTCATACCGCACTCGTTGCACAACGTGGGGATTCCGCCAACGTGATCACTGTGCAAATGAGTTGCAGCAACCAACGGTCGGCTCAAATGGTGCTGAGCGAGCCATTGCGCCGCAGCCGCGGCATGACTCCGGAGCCCAACATCGATGAGCAGTGGCCGCCCTTCACCTGCATCGGGAATGAGGTAACAGTTGAAGACCCAACGCGACCTGACTTGAGGGCCCAGAGCATCGACTACGGGCATCCATCGTGACATCGGCCTAGGTTATTGCGTTCACTGCCTCATGGCGCATTAGCGGAACCAAGCCCGCCTGCTGCATTCGCCGAATCGCTTGCTGTTCTGCGAGGTCGAGCACGACAGACTCCCGTTCGTCGCGGGAGCAGAGGAAGGTCACGACACAGTCTTCGCACGCCGTCGTCCCTTGCATTCGACAATCCGAACAGCTGATTCTCAGCACTCGATCTGGGGCAGCATTCATCCAGCCCTCAGGCTCGACAACCTCCAGTCCTGCGTGGTGATGACCCCCTGACAGCTCGGGAGTGGTGTTGTGGGAACAGCAACGGAGATCCATGCTCTGAGTCTGCAGTGCACCACTGACAGTGAAGATTTCTGGAATCCAGT
>DORQ01000251.1:992-1153 GCA_003514205.1 Acidimicrobiaceae bacterium | reverse complement strand
AATCCAGTGAAGATTTCTGGAATCGGCAGCACCACATGCGTGGCACACCGAGCGGATCCAAGCAACGGACCGAACGAGCGTACCTAGCCGTTAGAGAGGATGAAGGATCTCAGCACTGTCGAGCTGACGACCTCAGCGCCCAAGGCGTGTGCACCAGCCTG
>DORQ01000251.1:405-799 GCA_003514205.1 Acidimicrobiaceae bacterium | reverse complement strand
ACCCGATTGAGGATCTCGTCGTCGGCCTCAATGAGCTCCGAACTGAAGACGAGCTCAACTCCGGAGCGGCACATGCCATCCGCAGGACGCCCGCGTGACCCTTCGCCGACTCCGTCAAAGACCAGCCAGAGCCTCGCACCGGTTCGGGCAGCGATCGAGTTGGCAGCACTCACTAACGCTCGACGTTGCGAGTAGGCGTCGAGTTGGGGCCACAGCAACATTGAGAGGTTGTACCCGTCGACAAACACGTACAGACCCGGCGAACGAAGTAACGACTCAAGGTACGCTGCGCTGTTCGAGAGGAGTCCGGCATCCACGGTCGGGGCAGTTCGCACTCGACGGCGCTGGGGCGAGGTCGTGGAACTGGTGCGACTGGGATCTGCACGGTCCTCGC
>DORQ01000251.1:0-275 GCA_003514205.1 Acidimicrobiaceae bacterium | reverse complement strand
CAGCTGTGATTGCAGCGCCTGCAGTCGCTCCATCACTCCAACCGCATCTCCAACGAGCTGCTCCAGCTCAGGCCCGATCAGACGCCATCGAGCGGCATCATGGGCCATGGCAGGGTCCATATGCACGGTGGAGTCAAGAGCTCCGACGGGGTCCGCAGCCGCAGCGGCGTCCAGGCCTGTGCCCTGCGCCGCAGTCACGGCGGGGTCCAGAGCGCGCAGTTGCTCAGTCTGAGCTGCGAGCCGGGGCTCTGCCTGCTTTCGCTCCCGAACCGCCC
>DORQ01000252.1 GCA_003514205.1 Acidimicrobiaceae bacterium | reverse complement strand
CCTCAGGAGGCAGAGGATCCTGTGTTTCTGCGTGCAATTGCGCAGGGCTGGATCGAGCTGATGGAGACGGTCCCCCAGCGCCTCGGAGAGGCCGAGGCCGCGCATCGCCAGCTCCAGAGCGAGCTTCAGTTGGCAGACAACGAGCTACAAACGCTTCCACCTGCGCCGCAGATTGTTGCGACTGATTCACCACCGGACACCACTGAGGAGCGGGCGCTGCTGGCGGATGCCTACCGTCGACTCGAGGACTGCGAGCATCGAGCTGAGCTTCACCGTCAGTCTGTGGCCGCAATCTCGGATTTCCAAGCGCGAGTGGCCCGCCTTGATGAGCATGATCGCGATCTTCGATTCACGCTTGGCGAACGTCAGTTGCGACTGAGTGATGCTGAGTTCCGAAAGACAGAGGCAGCCAATAGGGCTCGAGCGCTCGGGGAGATTGAGGAACGAAATCGGCCGACTGAAGCGGAGCCCTCGAGTGGATTTGGGGCGCTGCGGAATCGCAGCAATCCGGCCTCGAGCATTGAGGCTCTGGAGTGGTATCTCCTCGCTCGTATCGCTCAGCTTCGAAACGTGTCGTTCGTGGGCTCAGTTCCATTGGTGATTGACGACGCCCTCATCGATTGGCACCTTGAGGAGATTCTTGAAGTGCTCGACCGTTTGGTTCGAATCAGCGATGTCGTTCAGGTGATCTACCTCACGGAGTCGGCTCCACTGCTCAAGTGGGCCAACGAACTGGGGGCAAGCAAAGTCGCTGCTATCGAACTGCAGCCAGCTGAGTAGCCCTTCTACGGAGCCGATCACCGCTGGCCGCCGTCGGTCTGTGGGCCCCGAGTTCCTGCGACCATGGCAGTAGAGTTCCAAGCCATGATCCCTCAGCGCGTCACCCTAGGCGCAGACGTTGGCGGCACGAAGACGCTCGGAGTTCTCGTGACGCGGGACCCGTCTGGTGCGCCGGTCATTCTCAATGAAGCAAAGATTGCGACGCCTCAGACCGCGACTGAGCTCGTGGACACCTTGGTGCTCCTAGTGGAGACTCTGATGGGGTGCCGACCGGCACCTGGCCAGCCGGTCACCCTCGATGGCGTTGTCGCCCAGCTCGACGGAATCGGTCTTGGGCTCCCTGGCTACATCGGACTCGACGGCATTGCGCGCCAAGCGCCGAACCTGAAGTACATCATTGGCCACGACGTTGGAGCGGCAGTCGCGGAGCGACTTGGCGTACCGGTTCGTGTCGACAATGACGCCAACTGCGGGGCATGGGCGGCGCACCAATGTGACGAGCCCGCCGCCGATTCCCTCGTCATGGTCACCCTTGGCACCGGCATCGGTGGCGGAATGATCCTTGGCGGACAACTTGTTCGGGGTGCGAATGGGTTTGCCTCGGAGTTTGGCCATATGGTGATCGACCCTGATGGTCCGCGTTGCGTGTGCGGGCAATCTGGATGCTGGGAACTCAGCGCCTCCGGTAATGCTTTTGGTCGTCTGGTCAAAGAAGCGCTGGCCTCGGGACGAGTGCACCCGCTCTCGGCCTCTGAAGCGGCGCTTGCCCCCGGTGAAGCGGTGCTGAACCGACTGAGTACAGAGGTCCCCGATGACCAACGGGCGGCGGTTCTTGAAGTGCTTGATGACTACTGCGCTGCAGTGGCGCTGGGTGTGGCGAATCTGGTGAACCTGTGTGATCCAGAAGTCGTGTCGCTCTCAGGAGGGATTGTCGCTGCAGGCCAGCCTCTCCTCGATGGGTTGGATCGAGCCCTGCGGGTTCATGCGACGGTATTCCAAGGGAGATCGCCACGGCTTCGGATCTTCTCCGGGGGAGCTTCCGCCGGAGCGCTCGGTGCTGCCCTGCTCGCCGAGTCCTTATCGGGAACCGGGCACGGGGCGAGCTAGTAAATGGTGAACTCCGGGGTACCTTCGTGCCAGTAGAGTCGTTCGAATGGAATTCCGGCGCATTACCTCCCTCCCGCCGTATGTGTTCACCATCATCGACTCGCTCAAGATCGAGCGGCGCCGCGCTGGTCAAGACATCATCGACCTTGGCTTTGGAAACCCCGACCTCGCGTCGCCAGAGATTGCAGTTGAGAAGCTCTGCGAAGCAGCACACAACACGAGAAATCACCGCTACTCCTCAAGCCGTGGGCTTCCGAAGTTACGCGAAGCTATCGCTGGGTACTACCTCGAGCGATTTGGTGTGGAGCTTGATCCCGACACCGAAGTAATCAGCACAATCGGGGCCAAAGAGGGCTTCAGCCACTTGATGTGGACGCTGTTGCAGCCAGGTGACGCTGCATTGGTTCCTTCTCCGAGTTACCCGATTCATATCTTCGGACCGCTCCTTGCCGGCGCAGAAATTCGTGAGCTGCCAATGATCAATGGGGCTGAGCAGTTCTTTGATGCCATGGTCGACACATGGAAGTACAGCATTCCGAAACCTCGCGTCATTGTCTTGTCCTTTCCTCACAATCCGACCACCACCTGTGTGGATCTCGACTTCTTTCAACGGGTGGTCGATTTCGCGCGGGAACGTGACGTGGTGATTGTCCATGACAATGCGTATGCGGATCTCGGATTCGACGGTTATCGACCACCGTCAATACTTCAGGCCGAGGGGGCGAAGGAGTGCGCGGTCGAGCTCTATTCGTTGACGAAGTCGTTCTCGATGGCTGGGTGGCGAATGGCGTTCATGCTTGGGAATCCGCAGGTAGTTGCCGCGCTCGCCAAGCTGAAGAGCTATCTGGACTACGGGACGTTTCAACCGATTCAGATTGCGGCCACTGTGGCGCTCAATGAGGCCCGTGATTTTCCAGCTGAGCAAAACGCTATCTACCAGGTTCGGCGTGACGCTCTGTGCGACGGCCTGAATCGACTGGGATGGGAGATCGAGCCCCCGCGTGGAACCATGTTCGCTTGGGCGCCAATTCCCGAGCCCTATCGCGAGATGGGCTCCATCGAGTTTGCGAAGTTCCTGGTGACTGAAGCATCAGTGGCAGTGTCTCCAGGTGTTGGCTTTGGGCCTGACGGCGATGGATTTGTGCGCTTCGCGCTCATTGAAAACGAACAGCGGACCGGCCAAGCAATTCGTAATCTCCGCAAGGCACTCACAAAACTCGGGTAATCGACAGGGGGCTAGCACTGCTGGCACTGCTAGCCGTGCGAGTGCCTCGCTCGACGCGGAATGGGAACGGGCATCTAGACCGAGGTTGGTTGTCTGGCTCCAATGCCTTGGAGACAGAACTGGACTACGACATCAGCAATTGTCTGGGGAGACTTCTCCTGCTTCTGGAAATGCACCATGGTGAGCTGAGTGCTTACTCCGAGAATCGCGTACGCAAGTAGGTCGGCGTCGTTAGGTGGGATGCGTCTGGCCTTGATCGCCTCACGAAGAACTGCGGCGGTGTCATTGATCAACACCGTTCGCCCAGCTCGTACCAGATTCGAGAATCGCTCGTCGGTTTGGGCAAAGTCGAAGAGGGTGACGAGATCAGGGTTGCTTGCTGACCAGATGACCGAGGCTCGAACGCCCTGCGCGAGTCGCTCGATGGGATCCTTGGTTCCTGCAGTAGCGAGTTGCTGAGCGGTCCTCAGTTGCTTCTGGGCTCCTCGGAGAATTTCCTCGAAGATGGTCTCCTTCGAGTCGAAGTACCAGTAGAAGACCCCTTTGCCGACGCCGATGCCGTCAACAATGTCGGTAATTGAGGTTGGGTGGTATCCCGTCTGGGCGAACCGGTGGGTTGCGTATTCCAGCAGCTGTGCCCGCCGTTGAGCGCCTCGTGTGGTCAATCGGCGCGGTTCGCTCACGGGGCTACCGTAACAGTATTGACTGACCGGTCAAGATATTGCGCTCGGGGAAAATCCGTACCACGAGTTCGGAGTAGCGTGGTTCGATGGCGTTGTTCGTGGTTCGAGTCTGGCTCCCTGATCGTCCGGGCGCGTTGGGTGCAGTTGCCAGTCGCGTCGGCGCGTTGCACGCTGATGTCGTTGGGATTGACATCCTCGAACGCGGTGGCGGCCGGGCTGTCGACGAACTTACGGTCAACCTGGAGGATGCCAGCCATGTCGACCTCCTCGTGCAAGAAATCGGCCAAGTCGACGGCGTGGATGTTGAACATGTGCGGCCCGCTCGAAATGCGCATAGCCGCCGAACTGTTGACTCCATCGAGATGGCCACCGCGATGCTCAACGCCAGTGATACCCCGAGCTTGCTCAACGCATTGGTGTTGGGTTTGGCTGCGCTTTTCGAGGCGGATTGGGCCGCGGTGATTGATGCAAGCTCATCGACCACGCTCGCCGTGTCTGGCAGCCTGGAAATGCCGTCAGCGGAGTGGTTGACGGCATTCGTTATTGGCTCCAACCACAGTGATGGTTCGTTTGCAGCTGTGGATGAGCTTGCGAGAGTCGCTCTCGATGAGACGCCATTGCAGGTGCTTGTTTCACGCTCGGCGCTGCCATTACGTCGAGGGGAGTTGGAGATCCTTGACGGGCTGGCTCAACTCGCTGTTGCTCACCTTCAACGATTCACTGACACCGCTGAGTAGCCGCCTCGGCAGCGGTATCTGCAACCCCTCAGTCCTGCGGCTCCCAAGCTCGTGATCGATCGACGGCCCGTTGCCACAACGCATACGCCGAGTCGGCTGCAGCCCGTGAGGCAGTCGGCATTACTCGCGCCTCAACCTCCCAGTTGGCCGCCACCTCGTCCATCGATGACCACACCCCAGCGCCAAGCCCAGCGAGGTAGGCGGCGCCAAGGGCCGTGGTGTCTTGATGCTTCGGCCTCACGACAGGGGTTTGCAGCTGGTCGGCGACGAGGGTCATCAGGAGATCCATGACCGATGCTCCGCCGTCGATCCGAAGTTCGGTGAGATTCAGTCCGCCGACCTCGGTCATCGCGTCAATCACGTCTCGCGTTTGGAATGCCATCGAATCCACGGTGGCGCGGGCAATATGGGCTCGGCTTGATCCTCGACTCAGGCCGAAGATCGCGCCGCGGGCGTACGGATCCCAATACGGGGAGCCAAGTCCTGCGAAGGCGGGGACCAGCACGACTCCTTCCGAAGAGTCCACGCTCGACGCAAGCGGCCCGATCTCCGAGGCCTGATCGATGATCTCCAAGCCATCGCGGAGCCACTGGATTGCTGCGCCAGTTGCGAAGATCGAGCCCTCGAGTGCGAAGTGAGTGATGGTCCCTGTGCCCCCACTCTCAAGGAACTGTCGGGGCAAGCTCCATGCAATGGTCGTGAGGAGCCCTTCGGTAGGTGGCGGAAGTGTTTCGCCGACGTTCATCAGGACGAATGAGCCAGTTCCGTAGGTGTTCTTGGACATTCCGGGCCAGAAGCACGCTTGGCCAAAGAGCGCAGACTGCTGGTCTCCAGCAATGCCGGCGATCGGTATACCCGGAGGAAGCGGCCCGTCTGGATGGGTGGTTCCAAAGACCCCTGCTGAGTCCTGCACCGTTCCGAGACAATGAAGTGGAATCCCGAAGAGGTCGCACAGTTCGGGTGACCAGGACTGGCTCGAAAGATCGAGGAGCATGGTTCTGGATGCGTTTGAAGGATCTGTGGCGTGGACTGCACCGTTGGCTTCGCTGCCGCCGGTCAGATTCCATAGGAGCCAAGAATCAATCGTGCCAACAGCGACGTATTCGTTGAGTGATACTCCGCCAGCGGTCCTCAGCCATTCGATCTTCGAGGCAGAGAAATAGGGATCGAGTACAAGTCCGGTTGTGTGGCGGATCCGATGCAGATGACCAGCTTTGGTGAGTTCCGTGCAACGCGCTGCAGTTCGTCGGTCCTGCCAGACAATTGCTCGATGAAGTGGCTTGCCGGTTCGTCGATCCCAAGCAACCACAGTCTCGCGCTGGTTGGTGATACCAATTGCAGCAACAGGCTGCGCCACCCGTTCGATGAGTTGTCGGGTTGCCTCAGCAATCGCCAGCCAGATCTCCTCCGCATCGTGTTCAACCCATCCAGACTGCGGAAAAAACTGGGTGAACTCCCGGTACTCCACATCGATGGGAGCCCCCTGTTCATTGACAGCGAAGGCCCTGACTCCGGTAGTTCCTGCATC
>DORQ01000081.1:3735-5977 GCA_003514205.1 Acidimicrobiaceae bacterium | reverse complement strand
CGGAAGACCTTGATTCCTGCCTGTGTCTCGGACAAGGAGGGGTCAACAATTCTTCTCACCAACTGTTGCATCAAGCCAGAAAGCCCACGCCTCCAGAGCGAGTAGTCGACCTGGGCCGCTTCGTCCCAACGCTGCCCAATCACCACGTCCCAGCCGCGTTCGCACAGGGTGAGCAGCTCAACCAGCCCACATGGGTCGTATTGGCCGTCACCGTCGATGAAGCCGACGAACTGGCCGGTACATACGCCAAAGCCAGTGCGGAGCGCGGCACCCTTTCCCGCGTTCTTGCTGTGACGAAGCACCACGAACTCTGCGGGATCGATCCGATCCGCAGAGCCATCCCGCGAGGCGTCATCGACCACGATGATCTCGAAGCTTCGGCCAGTTCGCTCAAGGGCGTCCCTCAAGCGAGGCAGCATCGTTCGAAGCCGTTCGCCTGATTGGTAGTTGGGGACGACAATGCTGATCTCAGTCACTGAAGAACTACATCGACCGCGCGAGTGCTCAAGTTAAGAGCCTGAGCGAAACAGTGCCGCCCGGCCCAAGCCACAAGCAAAAGCGCCCACTCAAGGCAATCCTCACAACGGCCGATAGTTAGGTTCGCAGATCGAAGGACCTTCCCCATGAAATCATTTCAGCGAGGAGAAATACGGGGCCTGTCAGTCCTACTTCTTGCCGTTTTGGCCCTTGGCTTCACCGCTCGCTTATGGACTGCGAGCACCACCGACAATGCCGATGCTCGAACCCTGACCTGGGGCTCAGCTTGGCTGGCCACTGGAAGCGGCGACCCCTACCGCAAGGTAGTGGCCTATTCCATTGGCGATCCGATTCCGCTCAACTCCACGAGATCCCTGTCACTCGCTCAGGGCTATGTGGGTGTCCTCGCTGGCGCTGTACCGCTCTATGTGGGCGAACAACTCGGTCTCATCCACCTCGGCGATGAACCGAATGGCAGAACCATCCAGGTGGGCGAAATCCTGGCATACAAGCTGAGCTACCTCATCCCAGAGATTGCCATTCTCTGGTCGATATTCAAGCTCCTGCCGAATCGGCGACGTCGAAACCTGGCCCTCGGCGCGTGGGCCACCACCCCACTGCTCTTTTACACCTGGGGTCAAGGTATGCCAGATGCCTGGACGATCGCCGCGATGCTGCTCACCGTGCACCTATTTCGTCGCTGCGAGGCTGCAACCTCCTCTCAATCCGCAGGCCGGTACTACCTCGGTGCAGGTGCGCTGGTTTCAGCCGGGGCGTGGGGCACGAAACTGATTCCAATCATTCTGATGCTGCCCCTCATCACGCTGCTCGCCAGGGACCGAAGAATCGACCGCAAGCGAAAGTGGACGTTGGGAGCTGGGATCTTCGCGAGCTTCATCGTTCTGGGTCTGCCATATCTGCTTGATCCCTTCATGCGAATGAACGTGCTGGTCCGCTTCGAATTCGACATGTTGTTTGAAGGGCCCGGTATTCCAACGGCCTCTGGCATCCTGCCAGCACAGATCGGGCTTGCGTTGCTCATTGCTTCCACGGTGTGGTTCGTCTCTGTCTCAAATCCGTGGCCGCATGTGGAACGGTGGCTGATCACGACCATGCTCATCATGACGTCGATGAGCGGAATTATCACTCACCTCATGGTGTGGGCACTGGTAGCTATCGTGTTGCTCTTCCGTAACGAGGAACGAGCCGCCGTCGGCGTCCACATCGGCATGGGACTCATCACGACCTGGCATCTCATCTCCTATGGGTGGCTCGCGGGAGTCTTCGCATTCGCACTCGACCGCGAGCTGGTCCTTGAGCAGAACCCCACCATCCTTCGGTCCCATATTCCTGGTTACGAAGTGCTCGGCGGAGTCGTTTCATCGCTGATGTTCGCATCGGTTGCCTACGCGCTCTTCCGAATCTGGTGGCCCGTGATTGGCAGCACTCCCGGAGCCAAGGTTGCCCCGAGGCAGGTGGACCTGACGCTCGTTCGGCGGTCATCACTGGCAGGTTTGGCGCTCTATGTGGTCGCTCTGCCTGTTGCATCCCTTGTTGTTGTTGCCGAGGGCAACGCAGTATGGGACCTCGGCTACGCCGCATTTCCTAGCTCACAGCCGCTGTTCTTGGATCGAGGCGAGAGCTACGAGACCGATACGATCACTTCGACGAGCTCGGCATCGAGCGTCAAGCTTCGTGTGGACCGAGCGACACAGCCGAGCTTGGACGAGCTTCGGATCTCCATCCTCAAGGGCACCACTGTGCT
>DORQ01000081.1:2274-3431 GCA_003514205.1 Acidimicrobiaceae bacterium | reverse complement strand
CAGCTCATGTCGAGCGAATTCACCTCCTACCGCGCCGCGTTGCCAAATCACTTGCTCAACCCATGGCGAATCCTGGGCGTTCCAGTGGTTGCTGCGCTGCTTGCCTGGGTGATTGCCCGCCGCCTCGCCGATTCGAACTTGCCAGCCGTTGACCCATTTTCTGAACTCATGACCCCACACACCCCCGAACAACTTGAGGAAGTCTCGACATGACACCTACGCATCGCACCACACGAAGGCTGACTGCAGGCCTTGGTGTCGCCCTCGCGCTCACTGCCCCACTTGCCCCGACGGTCGCTGCACAGAGCGTCACTCCGGCGACGACCGCACCTGGTCCTTCGACTTCGCCGCCAACGACCGTGGTCGAGCAGCCCGCACCCACTACCTCCGGAACACCCACCACGACCCCAGTCGGGCCCGCCACTTCCTCCCTCGGGGACAGGGTATGGCTCGACCTCGACGCTGATTCAGCCCAAGACTCCGGCGAGCCTGGGATCGGCAACGTCGTCGTAGCGCTCATGCGCGATGGCGTCGAAGTTGCGAGGGCCACGACCAACGCCGTTGGCAACTATCTCTTCACAGGTCTCCCTGCTGGTGTGTACACCGTGAACGTCGTCTCCGGTTTGCCAAACGGTGTTATTCCGACGGCCGGCACCGTGTCGAACACCCTTCTTGAGTCACCACCTGCGACGCTCGCTGCCTCCAGTGAGATCCGGACCGTTGATTTCGGGTTCGTCGGTTCGGGCGAAATCTGCTCGACCGTGTGGTTAGACAACAATGGCAACGGTTCACGCGATTCTCAGGAGGGCGTGAGCAAGACGACACAAGTCACCCTCATTGGCTCAAACCAGATCGTCTACGAGACAAAGACTGACGATCGTGGGAACTTCTGCGTCAAGGGGTTGAACCTTGGAAACTGGACTATTGCTGCGTCTGGCGGCAAGGAGTCGACCGTCGCTGAACTCACCGCAGCCGAGCCCACAAAGAACCTTGTCCAAGGAATTGAAGTGGAACGTGCGAAAGCGCCGAGCACCCTCGCCTTTACTGGCGGCAGCATCGCCTCGCTCCTCGCACTCGCGGCCGCTGGGATCACCGTTGGAGCAGTTCTTGTTCGACGTCGCCCACGCCGACCACAAACGGACGCATAGGCGACGCTG
>DORQ01000081.1:560-2053 GCA_003514205.1 Acidimicrobiaceae bacterium | reverse complement strand
CGAGGGATTTCTTTGAGCTCGTAGGTTTCGATGATGTCCCCGTCTCGAAGGTCCTGGAAATCGGAGAGCCCGACGCCGCACTCAAAGCCGGCGGCGACTTCTTTCACGTCGTCTTTGAATCGACGAAGTGAATCGATTTGGCCCTTCCAGATGACGTTGCCCTCACGCAGGAATCGCACCTTGGAGCCGCGGGTGATCTTGCCGTTGAGCACGTAGCAGCCAGCAATTGCACCGATCTTGGGTACCCGGAAGATCTCACGAACCTCAGTCTCACCCGTAACTACTTCTTCGTACTCGGGTGCGAGCATTCCGATCATGGCTGCTTCAACGTCCTCAAGCAGCTTGTAGATCACTTCGTAGGTTCGGATCTCAACACCTTCAGTCACGGCCAGTTCCCGTGCCTGGCGACTTGGTCGCGTATTGAAGCCGAAGATCGTTGCATTTGAGGTCGCCGCCAGTTGGATATCGCTTGCGCTGATTCCGCCAACACCGCGGAGCACGAATCCGATTCGCACCTCAGGCCGCTCCAACTTGCGGAGCGATTCAGTCAGCGCCTCAAGTGAGCCATGAACATCAGCCTTGACGATCATGTTGAGGGTCGCGGACTCGCCCGCTTGAATCTGATCGAAGATATCTTCGAGTCGAGCGCCACTTGACATGACGCTTGCATCACGGCCCCGACTGGCGTCGCGCTTCCAGTGGGCTCGTGTTTCCGCCACTGAGCGAGCCTTGCGCTCGTCTGGTGCAACGACGAAGTCGTCGCCCGATGCTGCAACATCGCTCAGGCCGAGCACCTCAACGGGCGTGGATGGTCCAGCCTCTTTGATCTGCTCGCCCCGATCATTGATGAGGGCACGAATGCGGCCCCAGGCATGACCTGCCACGAGCGGATCGCCAACTCGCAAGGTTCCACGCTGCACGAGCACGCTCGCAACTGCGCCACGACCGATGTCGAGATGACCTTCCAGCACCACACCGGTTGCTCGAGTGTCTGGATTGGCTCGCAGATCCTCAACCTCAGCAACGAGGAGGAGGGCATCGAGGAGTTCATCGATGCCGATGTTCTCTTTCGCAGAGATCTCGCACACCACGGTGTCTCCACCCCAGGACTCGGGGACCAGCCCGTGTTCAGCGATCTGAGCTAGGACCTTCGCCGGGTCAGCGTTTTCTCGGTCAATCTTGTTGATCGCGACCACAATCGGCACTTCCGCCGCCTTGGCATGCGCGATCGCCTCGATCGTCTGAGGCATGACGCCGTCATCTGCAGCAACCACCAAGACAACAATGTCGGTGGCATCGGCACCACGGGCGCGCATTGCGGTGAAGGCCTCGTGACCAGGGGTATCGAGGAACGTCAACGGTTTGCCCTGCTTGGTGACCTGATACGCACCAATGTGCTGAGTGATTCCGCCAGCTTCACCAGCTGCTACATCGGCTCCACGAATCCTGTCGAGAAGCTTGGTCTTACCGTGATCAACGTGACCCATGACCGT
>DORQ01000081.1:0-425 GCA_003514205.1 Acidimicrobiaceae bacterium | reverse complement strand
GTGATGACTGGGGCTCTGAACGGCAGATTGTCGTAGTCGCCGTCCTCTTCCTCAGGAATGTCGAGAACCTTCTGGAGCTCAACTTCTTGCTCTTGGCCAGCGTCAACGAGTGAGACCTCAGCGCCAATTTCCTCGGCGAACAACTCGATCATTTCGTCAGTCAATGACTGCGTTGCCATGACCATGTCGCCGTTAGTGAGCAAGAACCGAACTACGTCGGCTGCGGTCCGGTTAAGTTTCGGGCCGAGTACCTGAGCAGATGAACCACGTTCGATGACAACGATGCCCTCGGGAACCGCTGCGTCCATCGGGGTGTAGCTCGGCATCCCCATCGGCTGAAGCTCTTCACGGGAGCGACGGCGCCGACCTTTGCGACGAGGTGGCCGTTGCTGATTTCCGCCTGGACGACCTCGCCCTGGCGCACC
>DORQ01000131.1:10081-15015 GCA_003514205.1 Acidimicrobiaceae bacterium | reverse complement strand
CGACCCGATCTCGCGCCTCAACTACCGACACGACGTACCCCGAGGCCATCAACTCCCGTGCCGCAGTCGCGCCGCAGATACCAGCACCGACCACCACCACCCGCTCCCCCGCAGTTCCAACCGCGCGGAGCGAATCCGCCACCCGGAACCCTTCGCCTCGTGCTCCATGAACCGTTGCCGGGGCAGTTCGGCTCGTGGCCTCTCCGGCAAAGAAAATGCGCCCCGCAATTGGTTCTGCGAGCGCTGATCTCGCCTCTGGTGTGGCACCAACGGGCAGGTAGCTATATGACCCGAACGCGAAGGGATCGAGCGACCAGTTCGAGCGAACTACATCAACCGGTTGTGGAATACCACCAGCGTTCCCAGGCGATGTCCCGCCAGTGCCCTGTGGCGAACCCGAGGTTGACGATGAGTCGGAATCGCTGCACGCGGCCACGCCAAAAGAACCAAGGCTGATGGTGCCAAGGCCGAGCGCTGCTCCGCCAACTGTGCCTCCCAACAGACGACGTCGCGTCAACTGGGGAGAGTTGGATTTCTCAAGCAACTCCGCGTTCCTCAATCTGTCCATCGCGCATCGCGAACACGTGATCTCCTGGCAGCGCCAGAGCAACATCGTGGGTCACGATCACAAGTGCAGCACCGTAGCGGGTTGCCGTTTCATGCAACAGCGCGTTGATCTCCACACCAGTGGCACGGTCGAGACTCCCGGTGGGTTCATCAGCGAGAACCAGCGAGGGGGTTCCAACCAATGCTCGTGCGACAGCCACTCGTTGCATCTGTCCGCCGGACAACTGGGCACCGTAGCGGTCTCGCTGATCACTCAATCCAACAGCGTTGAGCATCTCGGCCGCCCGCTCGTCAGCCTCCTTCGCCTTAACGCCGTCGAGTATCAATGGCATCGCAACGTTCTCTACGGCGGTGAGCGTGGCAATCAAGTTGAAGAACTGAAACACGAAGCCAAGTTCACGACGGCGAAAGGCGGCGGCCAATGTTGGCTTGAGTGTGGCCACATCAGTCCCATCGACGAGCACCGAGCCCGAATCGCAGGGCTCTAGCCCACTCATCGCGTGGAGCAAGCTGGACTTGCCCGAACCCGACGGGCCCGTGACGACCAGCACTTCGCCCCGCTGGAGGGAGAAGCTCACGTCGTTGAGCGCCACCACCTCGTCGGTGCCCGACTGGAACGATTTCGATAGATTGCGAACCTCGAGGACTGCAGTGTTGGTGTCAGTCATAGTTGTTCCTCTCCTCGTGACGAAGCTCCGCCGGCGGAAACAACCGAAGGAGGTATCTCTCGGCAATACACCGAGTACAGCCGGCAGCCATCGGGATCTGGTTGGTAGAAGTCTTGGGTGCGATTGTCGAGGCGCGACAGCGCGAACAGCCACCCCGCGTATGATTCCAAACACGGCCCGCTCGCGAATTCCCCAATCAGCGGAATGAGGCCATCGCCTCGGTACTTCGCATCCACCACCACGGTTTTGGAGATGGCCCAAGGCTTGTGTGGCGAAAGGAGCTCCTGGAGTTTCGGGAAGTGCTCCGCATAGGTGATCTCGTCCACCGGCACCGCCTCGCTCCCCCGTTCCTGGTAACAGAGCGGACCGTAATGCGGGTAGGCCAAAAACACGCCAGCTACTTCGCCGGCAGCGTCAAGAATCAGGGTGGAGAGCTCAGGTGACATCCGCGGCCCCATCACAAACTCAAAGTGCTGCCGAAGCGTCTCGACATCAGGTCCGACGTAGGCCAGATTCTCGCCGAACGCCGCAACCAGGTTGTTCACGATCGCATCAAGATGGGTGTGGAGCAATTCTGGGGTCAGTCGTAGTGCAACGAAACCAGCATCACGGGCGGCCTGAGCTACCTCGGCGAGCGCCGCGGTAATCAGCGGAAGTGTTTCCTCAGGAATGATTCGAGTGTTGTAGGAGTACAACGACTCGAATCCCTCATTCAGAAGAAACTCAGCCATGAACTGTGGGGTGTCCGGCTCATCAATCATCGGGCCGAAGCTGTCGTTTCGCTGGTCGAGAAGGCGGTAGCCATACAGGGAGGACTGCTCGACTGGTCCAATGATCTCGGTGTGGCCACACTCGGCAAGGAACTGCTCAGCTTGCTCCAGTAGCAACCGGTCGACCTCAGCGTTGTTGGTGGAGGCCCACCAACCGAAGTAGCCGGCGTTCTTCCCATCTGTTTTGGCCTGCGGATGGGAAAATGCAGCGATCCGACCTAGCCCAGGAACGATCCACACTCTGGCCAGACCACCCGATTCCAGCCACCAATGATCCTCGGCGAACTGGTCAACAAAGCTGCGCTGTTGTTCGGGGATCCAGGTTGGATCATCGGCCCGAGCGAGCCGTCCTACCTCAAAGAACTCGGGCGGCAACACACCCGGTGCTGACACAGAAATGATTGAGTTTTCGAAGTCTGGCATATGGTCACTCGCCTCGGATTGCGGGTTGAACAGAGGTGGTCGCAGCAGCGAACCATGGCCTGATGGCAGCGGCGCACAGGCCGAGCAGCATCACGCTGAGACCGATGAGCAGCGGCATGGCTGCGATCCCGAAATCCAGCCGAAACCCGTAGAAGGCAGGCGAGGAGAGTGCCAACCAAAAGGTGAACGCTACAAGTGAGATTGCCATGACTGCAGTCGCGAGCAGAGCCTGCAGCACCGCCTGACTCAGCACCGCACGGCGGTCGGTGCCACTATCGGCCCCGATCACCGAAAGCACCGCTCGATCGCGCCGACGCGCAACCAACGCGAGAATCATGAAGTTGCTCACTGCCAGCACTGCAGCAACGAGGTACACCCATCCAGTGAGTGCGAACGGTTCGAAATACCTTCCGATTCCCGCCTTGGTCGCGGCGGCATATTCAGTGGCATTGAAGCGATGCAGACCGGTCGGCACGGTGAATTCGCCTCGGGACCCAAGGATGGAGGGCACGGTCCCCCACCAACGATTGGCAACAGGTTCATCCGCTATCACCCAATCCCCAATCGTCGAATCATCGGCGATGCCCACCTCAACCAGTTGCGCAACGGTGAACTCATGGGCGCCTTCGACCGTTGGGAGCGTGACAGTGTCACCTTCGGACACGCCGAGACGTGTTGCTGCCAGCTTCGTCAATGCAACCTGGCCGTCAAGAAGTTGGTTGGCCACTTTGGTGGAGTCATCCGCATCCACGAACATCTCGACAGCTTCAGGCACTGCAGCAATCCCCAGTGCAAGCCTCGGCTCAGTGTCGCTCGGAATGAGTGATCGGCTGCGAAGCAACAGTGGCGGCTCGGTACCGTCCCGGCCCGTACCGACCATCTGTGACTGCGACGGGTCCGCAATGCTGCCAAAGCGGGGGTCCCATGGCAGTTGTGGGGAGGCGAGCCTGCCCTCGGCCCCGATGTGCTCATTGAAGGAACGTTCGAGGGTGGCAGGGGCGAGCTCAGAGAGCCCAGCAAAGGCCGTCGCCATTCCAGATGCGAGCCCGACGGTGCACACGATCATCGCGATTCGTACCGGCACCCGGTTGATCTCGGAGCGCAATATTCGTGCGGAAGCGGGATCTGAGCCTTCGCGGAGACGGAGCAACCATCGTGCAATGGTCGGAATGACTGAGGTTGCCAGGAGCGTGACTCCGATTGCGCCCCAGATCAGCGCCGCCTGTGAGGCTTTCACGGGAACCGAACCAGCGCCAACACCCTGCGCGAGTGCAGTCCCAACAAGCACCAGGAGGACTCCAACTGGCGCCAACCATCGAGGAACTCGACCCACTGCGACTCGGTCCACTGCTCCGCCGATGAGCAGGAGTGGTGATTTGAGCGGCTTTCGAGCTGCAAACCAGGTTGCGAGGGCTCCGATAATTGCCCCAGTTGTTGGCGCTCCTGCCAGCACGATGGGATCAATCTTGAGCGCGATCTCTAGGCCCGAGCCGGCGAGTATGGAGGCGCCAAATTCCCCAACGAGGAACTTGGCCAACAACAGCCCCAACGGAATTGCGACAAGCCCGCCCACGGCACCGATCACGGCCCCCTCCGCCGCAACACCAGCGAGGACTTTGCGGCGGGTCGTTCCGAGCGCGATTGCAGTCGCGAGGGAGGAGAGTCGTTCACCGATCACCAGCACCAGTGTGTTGAAGGCAATGAGTGCCCCAATGAAGATCCCGCCTGCACCGAGTGAGCTCAGCGCATCGCGAACGGTGATGATTGCGGGCGGAATACTTGGGGAGGGGTCACCGAAGGTCGCTCGTCCCTCGAACTTCTCCTCCAGTCGGGAGATCAGTTCCGAGCGGTCGCCTGTGGTCCTCAGGTATCCCAACGACCAGTACTCTCCATTCGCTGAGGCGCCGAACATGCCCGGGCCAGCAAAGGCAACCTGCCCACCCTGCAGACTGTTGATTGCCGAATCCGAAGAAGTGGCCTTCGCAGCTACCCCGACTGCGCTACCGCCAATTGTCACGCACCCAACGCCGCCCAGGGCTTCATCGGCTGCTTCTAAGACCACGATCGATCCAACCACAGGCAGCGAATACTCTCCGCCCCGTTCGCGTCCAGTGAGGGAAGAAGCCTCGCTCTCGTTGCATTCGGCCACGTCATCCGATCGCGCCTCGACCATGGT
Organism: Acidimicrobiaceae bacterium; assembly: GCA_003514205.1. Taxonomy (GTDB): domain Bacteria; phylum Actinomycetota; class Acidimicrobiia; order Acidimicrobiales; family Microtrichaceae; genus UBA11034. The sequence goes on along the minus strand of DORQ01000131.1, from coordinate 10,411 downwards.
CAGCTCGGCATCACCGAGGATCTTCTCGGGGTCCTCGACTCCCACCAGCAGCAACGGCACCTCGCGGGATCCCGAACCCTGAGTCTGAGCAACGGTGGCGACAGTGGGAAGGAGAGCGAGTTGTGCCGAGGCGGTGACACCCTCGGTTTGGCTCACTTCCTCCAGGAAGTCGGCACTCAGTCGGTCTGCAACCACTGGCCGAACCTCAATGAGATCCGAGGAAGCAAACGCCTCGGGTACTGCCTCGAACGGTGCGATCAGGCTCGTGGTGAGCAGTTGCGTGGCAATCACCAGGCTGGCGCCAATGGCTACGCCAATCACCGCGGAGAT
>DORQ01000131.1:0-9787 GCA_003514205.1 Acidimicrobiaceae bacterium | reverse complement strand
GCGAACATCGTCACGATTCCGGCTCCACCATCCACTCGCACAGCGGCGCCGGTCCGGATCGAGGTAGTGACCCCGCCCACGCCAACCACCGTTGGCAACCCAATCTCTCGGGCGATCACCGCCGAATGCGACAACGAGGATCCGCGCTCGACCACGAGGCCAATTGCCGTTGGGAACAGGGGTGCCCAGCCAGGATCGGTTCGAACCGCCACCAGAACCTTGCCCGCTGTCTTCGAGGCCGAAGATGGATCGGTGACAACTACCGCCTCCCCCTCCACGATTCCTGGATAGCAGCCAAGCCCATGCCAGCTCACGCTGCCATCGAGGCCCTGCTCGGAGGTATCCACATGAGTTGCTGCAAAGGTTGGCGTCAGATGGACGGTGCCGCGGGTGGGAATCCGATGCGCAGGAGTTCGGGTTTCGTACTCGTCGAATTCGGCACGCCTGAGGTTCACCAAACCTCGAAGGTTCGTGGTGACGGTGGTTCCTTCGTGGAAGCCCCGAACCTCGTCGGTGGTGAGGTAGAAGATGTCGCGAGGATGATCAAGCCTTCCAGCCTCGTGCAACCGTGCGCCGATTCCGAGGTACAGCTCTCGCACCAGGTCAAACACTCGAGTTCGAGACAACCGCAGATGCTCGCGAGCAGCGATTGCGACGCGAACTGATTCCACCAGTTTCAGGGCCTTAGTTCGTCCGCGTGGCCCAGCGAGCACACCGAGTTCCTCAACGGCAGCCCGGTAGCGAATGTGTTCCTCTCTCGCCATGTCCTCTGGATTGAGATCGGGACGCGGAACGTAGGAGCGAACAATTTCCACGAGAAAGCTCGGGTCTTGATGGAGCGTGATTGTCTCCAGCTTCAGTTCGCCCATGCACCGTCCACCGAAGGCCTCGAGATAGTCCGTAATGAGCCGATCTAGCGCTGGATCCTGCGCCCGGGCCGCTGCCAGAGCCGCCACAGGGTCGCCGGCCATAAAGATCGCTTCCGTGGCAGGGTTCTCCCGCAAATAGTGCGCAATCCTCATCATGGCTCGTGTTGGCTCCACCGAGGCCAGACCCTCAATCGCGGCAAGCAACTCGACTTCAAGTCGGTCCTGGCGGGCAACCTCGGGCGTACACTTCTCAAGGAGGCGGCGAAGATTGCCTGAGGTCAGCATGACTCGGAAGTCGTTGATCAGCGGCACCTGCCAGCGGCGGAGCACCTCGTTCCACAGCTTGGTCTCGAACGCCAAGCATTCGCCGATGCTTGCGGCCCGCAACCAGTCCCGATTAACGGATCGTTCAAGATCAGCGAGCCGAGCGTCAAAGGCAGCGATGCCTTCTGGAAGCCGAAGATACTGCGGAGCGAGCCGGACTGCCGCTGGCGCAATCCGCGCCATCATCTGAGCCTTTTCCAGCGCTGTTGAGGTCTGGTCAACCACAAACGGAACGGGCTCCTCAACCCCCATCATTCGTTCCATATCGGCCTTGTTGTTGCCCGTCGACGGATAGAGCGAGAGCCCCTCAAACCAGGCATTCAGGTTGTAGTACACCCGACCGTCAAGCAGGCCAATCATGGTGCGGACCATGTCGGCGTGTTCTTCCAGAATGGTGTCGCCGACGCCGAGAAGGTCACCAAGGGAGGTATACACAAGTTGGTAGACCTTCGACGCGAAGCTAAAGGTCAGCGGCAGTGTGACCCCACAAAAGCTCTCTTGGATGTTGGCGTCGTCCCACAGCCATTCCTCCTCGTCTGACTGCGGAGCTGGAGCCGGGGGCAAGGCAGTGATCGGCCGAGCCTGCAGCAGTTGCAAGGTTCCACCTGCGTAGGCGAACTCGATGTCAAGTGGATAGCCACATCTGTTGGCGAGCCGCTGGCCCTGATCGGCGAGTTCGATCGTTTGATCCGCGGTCAGCACCCGAACGCCAACAAGCTCGGCGTCGAGCGCTGCCAGGTGAGTGTGCCCGCCCTCCCCCGACACAATTCGCTCAGTTGCGCCGCCCTGGTGCGCCTCGATTTCGAGGCCGTTTCGGACACGGTACTCATCGCAATCGACGAGCCCACCGACCACGGCCTCGCCGAGGCCCCAGGCCGCTGAGATGACAGCTACGTCGCGATCACCCGATCGTGGATCGGCGGTGAATACGACTCCAGCACTGTCGGCATCAACCATCTTCTGAACTACCACTGCCATTCGCAGCACCGTGAGGTCGCTGCCAGCTGAATGCGAGTACCACAACGCGTGCGGGGTGAAGATGGAAGCCCAGCAGGTTCGAATCGCTGCGGCCACCGCCGCTGGCGTGGGAGCGATTCCGACTCCAGTCCAGAGTTGTCCTGCGAAGCTGGCGTGTGCGGAGTCTTCGCCAACCATTGAGGATCGAACTGCGAGGGAGGCCTCGGGCCCGGATTGGCCGAGGTGGTCGAGGTGGCCGAGATAGTCGAGGAGCGGAACACAGAGCGCTTCGATCGAGGCCAGCTCAATGGCCTCCATCTCCCTCCGAAGGTCACCAGATGCTTGCTCGAACAGCGCGTGCAGCTGATCCGGGGAGGTGTCGACTGCCGCAAAACGCAGGGCACCTAGCAGTGCTGGGACGTTCGTGGTTCCGAGCGCGGCTCGAAAGCTGGCCGCCGAAACCACACCAAAGGCGGGCACGGGAGCGCCATTGACTACCAGAGAACGGAGACCCTCGGCCTTGCCTCCAATCTCCTCGGTTGGAGCATGTAGGAGCTCGTCGGCGTACAAACATTCGGTCATGTCCACGTCCAATGGATGTCGGCGGCTACCAAAATGCTGACAATAATCACGAGCGCCGGGACCAACATTGCAAGCGCTGCCAGTGGTTCCAGCAGTTTGTGATTCTTTTCGGAGGGGACGGTTGCGTAGTGCCCGAAGGCAAGGGCTGCAAGGGCCGCAACAACCCCCATGAGCACAAGCCCGATGATCATGACCAGCGGATCAACACCGCGTCGAACGAGAAGCAGCGAAATCCCCATCGCGACTGCGTGCACCACCGCCATGGCCCCGGCAGCCAAACCTGCTCGTCGCGGCCCAAGCACCGAACTGTAGGTAGGAACCTCAGGCCGTTCGAGCTCGGGAGGAAGGATCTTGCGAGCAAACTCAAAGAGAAGGCTGGATGCGTAGGAAGCAACGAGATATGGCACCAGGACACGGTTCCAGCCAATGGCATGGGAACCGCTTGTCACCATCCACCAACCGACCAGCGGCGTCACCACGGCATGGCTGAGTGCGTAGAGCACCAACCTCGGCCGGAGCCACTCTCCTATGAAGAACTCGTTCTTCATGAGCAGCAGCCAGAGAAACGCAACTGCGAACGTCGCCGTGACCGGGCCAACTCCTGCGTCGACCCACAGGCAATATGCGATGAGCACCATGACATTGACGGCGTTGATGGAACGGAGTTCGCTCAACGCAACGACCCCTCGTGAGACAAGGCGCTCGGGGTGCAAGCGCACGTCGTCGTCATAGTCTTTGTGCTCATCAAAGATTCTGACGCAGAGCAAGAAGCCAACGGCGCAGAGCCACCCCGCCACCTGAGGAAGTCCGAGCTTGATTTCCGGAGTGCCGGCGCGTTGGAAGCTGACTTGGCCAATGAGGTGAGCCGCAAGGAAGCTCGGCAGTCCCGCAACCAGCATTACGACTGGGAACCGCTCGTTGAACCAACCGCCAATCCGTGTTCGGTAGGAATCCGCCTCAGAAATCGAATCGAATTCCGAGGACTTCGCCTGTTCAGCCATGCCCTACCTCCGTTGTGGAAACACCAAGCTCCGCCATCATTGTTGTCTCCCCGGCGGTGAGATGGGTGATTCCTAACAACTCAAGCATCCGCGCTGTGGTTGCAATCAAACGACCGAGGAACCGAAAGTCTCGCGCCTCGTTGGCCATCACGTAGTGAAGGAGCCGTGTTGAAGCGAAGCTCAGCAACGCGTCTGCGAAATCCTGCCGATATTGGGTGACTGCGGCTGGATCATCCAGGGGCTGGCCAGCGTGATTCGCAAGAGCAGTCCGATGGATCTCCATATACCCCTCAAGCTCGGCCCACTCCACCTGATCGGTGAGGCTGAAGGCAAGGAATTCCGCAACGTCACGCTGGGGAACATCCTCAGTGGCAAGTTCCCAATCCCACAGGACCAGCTTGCGTCCGTGCGGAGTCAATCGAATCGCGGAGTTTCGGGTATTGAAGTCGTGGTGGATCAGGGTCTGGGGACGCCGGGAGAGTCGTTGGCGAGCAGTTGGGTGGTGGCTGATGCACGCACGCCAGAGCGCGGCTCGATCCTCTGGGAACCAGTCGGGGTATTCGTCGGCGGCATGATCGGTCACTGCGAGATACATCGGCATCGCAGCCGCGTGCTCCTCCAGTGTCGGAACTGGACCGAACCAGTCCTGAGCAGTCACTACCTCGGGGCGACCGAGAAACTCGGCATGGACTGCCGCAATACCCGTCAACGCTGCCGTGATGTCCTCCGCCGACCAGGCTCCAGCAGTGTCGGCAGTATCCATCAGAATGACGTCCTCGCCGAGATACTCCATGACGAGAACAGCTATTTCCCGCTCGGCAACGTCCCACACCCCGTACGTTGTCGGGCGTAGCGCTGCGATGGAGAGTTCCTCGCGCTGAGCGAGGCCCAACTCCCGAGTGTGGAGGCCGAGGAACCCAAGATGGTGCTCATTGAGGCGCCAGCTAACTGCAAGATCCGGTCCGAGTAGGGCTGACATTGCCCCGAACGCAGTCAGAACCTCACGGTCAGTGGCTTTCGATTTCACGACGGCGGGCACACGCTCGCCAGTGGCAAGTTCCAGCTCCATGACCTGCATGCCCACATGCTTGCGACCGACAATTCTGGTTCCCAGGTCGGTGATGATCCCGGCGCTCATCGGAGCCGAAATTGGGTTCGCTGCAATCACTGGGGCTGGCGTCGCTCCTCGCTCGTTCGTCATCGCGACGAGACGTTCCGAGTCGAGTTCAGATGCCGAAAGAAACTCGACTGGACGGTTGCGGCCCAGACGCTCATGGGCTGTTGCGAACTGATTTGTATTGAGCGCTGAGACCAGCGAGAGATCAAGCCCTAACGCGAACCCGGCGATCAGCTCCGCGAGGAGCGGTCCTCCGTCGTCTCCTTGGCAGCCGAGCATCGCCAAACACTCCTGCTGATGAGGAAGGTGCGTGCCGCCACCGACTGAACCAATCGCTAGGGAAGGCAATGTCATCGATACGTACACGTCCTTGCCCTCGGGTTCGATATTGAGAAAGCCGATGGACGACTCATGAACGCACGCAATGTCTTGGCCTGTTGCGGTGAACATGGCCGCTATGAGGTTCGCTGCGTTTGCAGTTCGACCAATCTCCCCGGTGATGACTCCCGCCGCCGCCATGAGACGAGCGCCTTTCAGCATCGCCTCGGGCTCAATCTTCAGAACATGGCGTATCACCTCCGCCGACAGGAGGGCCTCGGCCACCACTCTGGTCCCCCGACCCTGCAGGAAGTTCGCCGCGCTCACTCGCTTGTCGCCACTAAACGCAGACTCAATCTGCATGTGTCGAGGGGTGAGTCCCGCTGCTGCGAGCGGCGTCGCCATCCACTGCAACGCGTGCCATGTGGTTGCCGTGGTCATGTTCTGACCTGCTGCATCTGCTGTTTCGTACACGAAACTCACATGGACAAGTCGCCCGACATGGGAGGTGTTGAGCTCAACAAGCTTCGCATGCGAGGAGACCTCGCCGATGATGAGTTCAATCGCGCCACGATGCTCGGCCAACCACCTCGTGAATTCCAGTCCCTGCAGCGCCGTTTCAAACTCAAACACGGGAACACGCATGAGCCGCTGACCAAGGACCCTGGTTCGGACGCCGCCCGAACGACTGAGCGCAGTCGCCCCCCGAGAGGTCGACGCAATCAGTGCTCCTTCAGTGGTTGCCATCGGTGCGACTTTCCAACCGTGCGCCCGATCGCCATCAAAGAGCAACGGACCGGCCAGCCCAACTGGTATCGCCACAGTGCCGAGGTAGTTCTCAATATTGCCGCGCAACTCCTGTGCCGGGAAAAGATTCGACACGAGTGACGACACCGACTGCCCTGTGAACGATTCCACCCAATCCTCGCGCAGCTTCCGTGACTCCTCGCTATATTCCCCTTTTCCCGGGATGCGCGGGTCTTCTCGATGGCGATGAGACTGATCGACCTCATTCATGGGTAGGTGCTGCTCGTTCACTTAACGCTCCCCGGCGGGTGGTGGCGGAAACTTCGTACAACAGTGGAATGCCCCGTAGAACCACACTCGATCAGGCGGCAGTTGGGCGGCGGTCTCGCTTCGGGGAATGAGGATCTGGTCCAGTTCCTCTGGGACTGCACGCGGTACGAACAGATTCCACCAGGCGCACCTGGCGCCTGGACGCAATCGTTGCGCAAGCAGCCTGAACGTCGCAGCAGTGGTCTCGGCACTGAGATATTCAAAGAGGTCGCTGAAGTTCCCCAGGGAATACGTTCCTACTGGAGCCTCGTGAACTGCCTGAGCGAGGTCGCTGCGCAGCAATCGCAACCGGTCGAGACGGTCGCGAAGATGCTGTCGCCGCTCAGGGTCAAAGAGCGCGAGCGAAGAATGCCCCGAGCCATCGGATCCGGTTTGGTAACGCCAGAAGTACGGGTTGCCTGAGGGCGGCACTCGCCGAAGATGCTGTTCAAGCCGCTCAAGGAATGCAACGCCGATATCGCCGTCCACATGTCGAAACTGTTCTGGGTCGCGACCGTTTCGAGCCATCGACTCTCGTCCGAAATACTCAATGAAGGCAGACCGATACGACGCTTGAGCAAAGAGCCGTTGTGCCGCCTCTGCGGACTCCTCTGGGTTTCCGGCACGCAGCAACGACTTCACCAGATTGCCATCGATGAGATCTGGGGCAATCTCGTCGTGAAAGGTCGCAATGTATGAGTCGAGCCTTCCCGAGGTTGCCAATCCCGAGGCGATGAGGGCTTCGTTTCCCTCGAGCCACTGCAAGGATTCAGGTTCGAGCGCATCAGCGACCCGCGAGAAGAGGGTCGACCGAGATGAGTTTGTTGACTCCTCAGCGAGGCCAACCAACACACAGTGATCCTCAAGTGACAAACGATCCACGCAGGCTCGATGCAGATCTACCAGCGCAAGCTGCGCAGGGCTGAGGTCGACAGCGGTGACCGAGTTCACCCCGCTGCTGAGCAACGCGAAGCTATTCTCGCCCGCGCTCGCAATCGAAAGTGCGTCGTCGGTGGGGCGAGGCTCCAGCGCTGCGAGCAGCAGCGCCTCATCTTCCCAAACCCGCGAGTAGCGCAGCACTTCGGTGTCGAGCCGCTCCTCCAGCTTCGAGGTCGGGACTATCGAAGAGGAACGGTCTGTCACAGTGGTCGCCTTCCTCGAGTGGAGTCGTGAAGATTCCGGTCGGACTCTGCTGGCTCCTCGGAAATCAACACGCGCTGAGCTGCGGACGGGAGTCGGGACAAAAGACGATCGGGGTAGCCCGAGAGCGTCGATTCACGAGTGGCCCTCAAACGAACACGATCGATCTTCGAGCGAATTCGGGTATCGAGAGGAATCACAGCACGAACAATTGGAACGGACAATCCAAATTCAGCGAGCACGTGAGACACAGCTACAACATCGACGGTCTCGCCGTCGCGTTCATGAATCACGCACTCGCCATGTGGTCTGCAGCGATGGGCGATCAGCGCTGCGCGGCGGACACCAGGCACCTCGTCAAGGATGCACTCAATCGGGTAGATGTCGCAGGGCGCTCCGTTCGCCAGGGTGATTCGGTCCTTGATGCGGCCAACGAGCCAGACACATCCCGATTCGTCGATCCAACCCAAGTCCTCCGTGCGGTGCCAGATTCCCCCATCTCGATCAGGAATCTTGATTCTCCGGTTCGCCGCAGCGTCAGACAGATAATGATCGACGACGTTCTCGCCGCGAACCACAATCTCCCCAACCTCACCGCCTGGGCACGCAAGGTCAGCCAGTGCGAGTTTGTGGTGATCTTGTTGTGCGAGCTCTATGGCACCAACAGCCACAACAAGGATCTCAACCTCGGGCACTGGCACTCCGACTGGGTAGCCCCCTGGGGTCTCACGATGGGTCTTCCACTCGTCAGTCAGGCTGAGAAACGTTGGCAACGAAATCCGAGCCATGGGTTCCGCCTCAGAAGAACCATAGGAGCAGTAGCACTCCGACTCCGGAAACTGTCGGGTGACAGCGCGAGCTACTCCGAGGGAAAGTGGTGCCCCTCCAATCCCGACGTAGTGCAGCGAGGGCAGCGCTCGATCAGTGGCCTCCAGAAGTGGAAGAAGATCACGCCACATCGCGGGTCCAAGTCCAGCACTGCTGATTGACCGTTCGACTAACGCCGTGGCCACTTCGGGGATGCCGAATGCTGGATCGAAGGGAAGTAGCGCTGCCGTACACCCCACGCTGAGCGTGTGTACTCCGAGCATTGGGAATCCTGCCAAAGCAACCTCGTCAGGAGACATCGGGAAGTTGTTCTGCAAGGACTCGTGCTGGCGGCGCATCAGCCCGTGCGATCGAGGAACACCTTTGGGTATGCCGGTGGAACCCGAAGTGAAGGTGATGAAGGCTAGGTCCTCATCGGAACGTTCTACCCACAGCGGCGAGGTTGGCAGAGGACCACGGAGCAGATCCTCCAGTTTCAGGGCGCCTGGCAATGTCGCGTCGGTACAGATTCTTGCCCGCGCCTGTCGAAGTCCCCGTAGCAACGGCGTGGCTCGCAACAACGCCTTGGGTCCTACAACACACGTCGGCTTGGCAACCCCTATCGCCCGCAGTTGCACGCGTTGAGGTGCCTGACTATCGACAAACACCGCTGTTGCCCCAGCACACAGAGCGGCGTACACCACCACAAAGAGATTGATGCTCGGTGCGATCGCCACGAGCACGTTGTCGCCCACCTTCACCCCAGACCTCCGAAGCGCTTCGGCGGTTCGCTGGACGAGGTCATCGAGTTCGCGATAGGTGACAGCGGGCTCCGGTCCAGACGCGGCACATTGGATGAGTGCGATTTTCTCCGGGTTGGCCTCTACGTTTGTTCGAAGCAGCTCAGCAAGGTTCATTGGCGGAGACCTCCTGCCAGCACCGCACGTAGTGCCGCGCTACCCAAGGACACTGGCTAACTCAACAAGCGCGGCCTGCAGGCCCGGCTCAATCAGGTCTGCGAAGAACGCTGGTTCCACAGTGGTGGTCCAGATCACCTCTGAGCCATCGGCATGAGGGATCACCGACAGTGTCGCGTGATGTGTTGTGATCACGGGCGAGTTGATCACTGAGTATTCGCAGACCATCGCAGCGGCGTCATGAACCAGGATCTGTTCCTCAATGGGACCCAACCCAACAAAGGTGTTCGTTCGCACACCATCAGACAGTTCTGAGTGCTCGATGGTGGGGATCCAGTCCACCCTCGTGAGGTCGCCCACAACGTTCCAGACCTCTTCCGGCGGACGCGCGAAAACTGCATTGCATCGAATCTCTGCCATGGCTCACCCCATCTCGTTGGACTGCCACTCTAGGTGATCATCGCAGTCCATCGCTCACGAGTCATCACCCATTGCGTGTAGATCCCAGCCTGTTCATCAGCGTGGCGCTCTCCCGCAGCGTCCTCCACACGAACGAACCCAAGTCGCGTCGGAATCCGCTGGCTCAGGAGATTGTTTCGATCAATCTGAATCAACACGAGATCGGCGAGCTCGGACTGAAATGCAATGTGAAGTAACGCAGTGACGACTGCAGTTGCCACGCCCTGGCGTGTTTCAGGA
>DORQ01000365.1:10966-12045 GCA_003514205.1 Acidimicrobiaceae bacterium | reverse complement strand
TCGCTGAGGATGAAACGGTGCCGACCCGCTAGCTCCTGGGATTGGGTCCCAACGGCCTGCCGGACCAGCTACACAAGAATTTGTCGACGGGGTGGACCAACCTGTTCGCCATTGCAGTGGCGCCCGACGGCACGCCGTGGGTGGCCGACAACTCAGCAGGGGACAACCCAGAGCGCATCGGCCGGGCTGATCGTCCAGCGTCTGAGGCGGCAGCGTTGAGCACCGATGGGCTCACCATCGCCCCATCTGGTCTCGTTGCGCTTGGTTCTGACCGTTTCGGGTTGTGCGGCTATGTGAGCAAACAGGTTGAGGAGCTCAACGTTCGCGAGGGCCGAGCTGAGCGAACTGGCCGCGTGCTGGCTGACACCTGCTGGACCAGCGTGGCAGCGCTGCCCGACGGTCGAATCGTGACGGCCACCCTGGATGAGATCAGGGTTGCTGTTTCGGCCACATGAGGTTGTGGCGACGGCGAAATAGGGTCTCGGCGACTGCGAATGTGACGGAATCCTCTTTTGTTCTGGGTGTTGCAGCCGGAAGGGTTACTCAGAGTAAGGTCTGTGCATGATTCAACACCCGAACCGGCTTCCCGGTGAGCGGATCGACTTCTGGGCCTCGCTGCCCTTTGTGCTGGTCCACTTTGTGCCGTTGCTGACCATCCTCACGGGAATCGGCTGGCACGACTGGCAAATGCTACTCGTTACGTTCTTCGGCCGCATGTTCTTCATCACTGGCGGCTATCACCGGTACTTCGCACACAAGACCTACAAGACAAGCCGGGTGTTCCAATTCATCTTGGCGCTTGGCGGCTCCACTGCGGTGCAAAAGGGTGCGTTGTGGTGGGCCGGCAATCACCGCCTGCACCATCGCTTCACCGACACGGTCCAAGATGTGCACAGCCCCATCAAAGGGGTGCTCTACAGCCATGTTGGCTGGATCCTCGCTCCCCATGCGGATCCAACGCCCACCGAGGCGATCTCCGACTTCACGAAGTATCCAGAGCTGCGGTTTCTGAACAACCACGACTTCATCGGTCCGTGGGCGCTCGCGATTGGCTGCTACTTCTGGGGCGGCTGGAGCGG
>DORQ01000365.1:10002-10591 GCA_003514205.1 Acidimicrobiaceae bacterium | reverse complement strand
TCTTTCGCATTGTGTGGGATATCAAGCGTCCGAACCCCACCGCCAAAGAGGCAGCACTGATCGCAGACGGGGCCTACGACATTGGGATGTTCCGATTCCACTGGGATAAAGCAACCACCCGAGTGGCCTCAGCAACCCAGCGTGATGACCTGCTCGAGGTCCGCGCGGAGTTCAGCGATCTCGCCGACCGAACCCTGGAGGCGGCAGAACGCCTCGGGGCACAAACACGCGGTGCGGGCCGTCGAGAGCGAACCGAGACCACCGTCTAGATTGGCCGAAACCCTATGAATATCAAGGGTTCCGGGCCTGGTGTTCCGAGCTGGTAGGGTTGCCTTTTAGTGTCACGACAGCCGTTCGATCCCCGAGTTCCCACCGGTCCGGTTTCTTCCGGTTGTGGCCACAGCGTTACCGCTGTGGGGGTCGCAACCTCAGTTGGCTCGAATCGATGCACGCCGCACTACCCGCACCGCGCCCGACTGTGTCGCGAACCAATTGCTGGAGCCTCCCATGCCTCGTCGTACTGACATTTCCTCGATCCTGATTATTGGATCCGGCCCAATCGTGATCGGCCAGGCCTGCGAGTTCGACT
>DORQ01000365.1:9651-9884 GCA_003514205.1 Acidimicrobiaceae bacterium | reverse complement strand
CAGGCCTGCGAGTTCGACTACTCAGGCACGCAGGCCTGCAGGGTGCTCAGGGAGGAGGGGTATCGAGTCATCTTGGCGAACTCAAACCCCGCCACCATCATGACCGACCCCGATTTCGCTGATGCCACCTACATCGAACCACTCGATGCTGCGGTACTGCGACGGATCATCGCGAAAGAAAAGCCCGACGCGGTGCTTCCCACCCTCGGTGGCCAGACTGCGCTCAACCTCGC
>DORQ01000365.1:7976-9396 GCA_003514205.1 Acidimicrobiaceae bacterium | reverse complement strand
GAGATTGGCCTCTCCGTTCCGGAATCAGGAATTGCGCATTCCATGGCTGAGGCCCGCGAGGTGATCGCCAAGATCGGGTTGCCAGCGATTATCCGCCCCGCGTACATCCTTGGCGGCCAGGGAACGGGAATTGCGAGCACCCAAGCGGAGTTCGAGACCATCGCTACAGAGGGCCTCGCTGCCAGCCCGATCACGGAAATACTGATCGAAAAGTCGATCGCCGGTTGGAAAGAATACGAACTTGAAGTGATGCGGGATCACGCAGACAACTGCGTGATTGTGTGCTCAATCGAGAACTTCGATCCCATGGGTGTGCACACAGGAGACTCCATCACCGTCGCCCCGGCTCAAACCCTGAGCGATGTTGAATACCAGACGATGCGCGACGCGGCGCTTGCCTGTATCCGCCGAGTCGGCGTGGAAACCGGCGGATCAAATGTCCAGTTCGCCTTGAACCCAGCCAACGGTGATCTCGTGGTGATCGAGATGAATCCGCGGGTCTCCCGATCCTCAGCGTTGGCCTCCAAAGCCACCGGGTTCCCGATTGCGAAAATCGCAGCACGATTAGCAGTCGGCTACACCTTGGACGAGATCACCAACGACATCACGAAGAAGACCCCGGCCTGCTTCGAACCCACCATTGACTACGTGGTGGCGAAAGTGCCCCGCTGGGCATTCGAGAAGTTCCCCGGTACGCCCGGTGTGCTCGGAACCCAAATGCAGTCCGTGGGCGAGGTGATGGCCATCGGGCGAACCTTTCCTGAGGCCATTCAAAAAGCAATGCGTTCCATGGAGCAAGGCCGCGCTGGGCTCAACGCGGATGAAGGCGAACTGATCTATGAAGATCTCGATGATGCAGCACTGCTCGCACTCACCGATCACCCCACCCCAGAGCGCATCTTCGTGGTTGAGACGGCCCTGCGCCGGGGCCTTGGCATCGAGGCAGTACACGAGGCGTGCAAGATCGACCCGTGGTTTCTCGATCAGCTGCTGATGATCTCTGAGGAGCGAGCAGCCATTGAGGCACATGGATCAATCGCCTCGCTGTCCACGCAAGAACTTCGTCGAGCCAAGCGCCTTGGCTTCTCCGATGTGCAACTCGCCTATCTGCTTGGCTCCACCGAGCTGGAGGTCCGCGAGGCGAGAATCGCTCAAGGTGTCGTTCCGACATTCAAGACGGTTGACACTTGCTCGGCGGAATTCGCGGCGGAGACCCCATATCACTACTCAACCTGGGCCGATGAGAGTGAGGTCGCGCCAAGCGATGTGCCAAAGGTGATCATCCTCGGATCTGGGCCAAATCGAATCGGCCAAGGCATCGAGTTCGACTACGGCTGTGTGCACGCCTCCTTTGCGCTGCGCGCCGCAGGGTTCGAGACGGTGATGGTGAACTGCAATCCCGAGACCGTCTCCACCGACT
>DORQ01000365.1:4383-7846 GCA_003514205.1 Acidimicrobiaceae bacterium | reverse complement strand
ACCGACTACGACACCTCCGATCGGCTCTACTTCGAGCCACTCACCTACGAGGACGTCATGTCGGTGATCGAGGCCGAACAACAAAGCGGCACGGTGCTCGGTGTCATCGTGAGCCTGGGCGGACAAACCCCTCTCAAACTCGCCGATCGGCTCCCAGCTGAGCTGATTCTCGGAACTCGGGCAGAATCGATCGACCTTGCTGAGGATCGCGACCGTTGGAACGCTCTGTGTTCCCAGTTGGAGATCCCGCAGCCAGCGGGCGGCACTGCATCGGAGATCACCGAGGCCCTTGAGATCTGTGGCCGCATTGGGTACCCGGCGCTGGTTCGCCCGAGTTACGTCCTTGGTGGTCGGGCCATGGAAATCGTCTACAGCGATGACGACCTGGCCTCAGCAATGGTGGCGCTGTCCAGCCTGGGCTCACTCGGTCGCGAAGGTGGCCTCAGCTCGGAGCGACCAGTGCTGGTTGACCGGTTCCTTGAAGACGCAACCGAGGTCGATGTCGACGCGATTCGCGACGCCTCGGGTGAGGTCATCATTGGCGGCATTATGGAACACGTTGAGGAGGCGGGTGTTCACTCAGGTGACTCCGCCTGCGTCATTCCACCAGTCACCCTTGGCGCCGGAACGTTGGCTGTCATTGAGGACTACACCCGAAGAATTGCCGAAGCCCTAGGGGTGATTGGCCTGATCAACGTGCAATTCGCAGTGAAGCGGAGCACGGTGGCCGGAGATTCAGTACCAACCCCCGATGCCGCTCAGGTGTTTGTCATCGAAGCGAACCCGCGGGCGAGCCGCACCGTGCCCTTTGTCGCGAAAGCCACAGGCGTTCCGCTCGTGAAGGTCGCGGCGCGAGTGATGGCTGGCGCAACACTGTCCGAGTTGCGCATCGATGGCACTCTTCCCGACGCGGTGCAGGGCGACCACATTGCAGTGAAGGAAGCAGTGCTGCCATTCCGACGATTCCCCAAGGCCGACGCCGTGCTCGGCCCGGAAATGCGGTCCACCGGCGAAGTGATGGGCATCGATCTCTCCTTCGGACTGGCATTCGCGAAATCGCAACTCGCAGCGGGGGACCGCATGCCCACCTCGGGAACAGTGTTCATGTCGTTGGCAGATCGCGATAAGCCAACTGGGCTGAGAGCTGCGAAGCATTTCGCCGAGCTTGGCTTTGAGATCGCGGCAACCACTGGCACCGCCGAGTTCTTCAAAAAGGAAGGCTGCTCGGTTTCCTTGGTTGTGGCGAAGGTCGGCTCTGAGGAAGGCGAAGAAGCTGAAGACGGCCTCGATGCAGTCGAGCTTCTTGAGGCAGGACGAATCGACCTCGTGGTGAACTCGCCCCGAGGCCGTGGCCCCCGCGCCGATGGCGGCTACATCCGCGCGGCCGCGGGGCTTCACAACGTTCCTCTGCTCACCACAGCATCCGCAGCGCTGGCAGCAGCCAACGGGATTGCTGAAACGCTCGCGCACGAACCGGTGGTTCGCAGTCTCCAGGAGTATCACGCCGGAGTTCGTCGACCGTGACGCATCGGGCACAAGTGCACTGCTCAGTTCAGGTTGGGTCGGTACAGTTGCCCAACCCGATCATGGTGGCATCGGGAACCGCGGGGCACAGCACTGAGCTGTCGGCCTACCTCGACCTCGCCAAACTGGGTGCCTTCGTCGTGAAGTCGCTGTCCGCAGAGCCTTGGGCTGGCAATCCAAGCCCCCGTTTGAGTCCGGTCGGAACTTCGATGATCAACAGCATTGGGTTGCAGGGCCCAGGTGTGACCGCATGGCTGAACACCGGCTATCAGGCACTTCGGGGCAAGGGCGTTGAGCGAATCGTGGTCTCGATCTGGGGTCGAACCGTTGAGGAATACGCTGCTGCTGCCGCACTGTTGGCTGACGCGCCGCCAGAGGTCATTGCCGTCGAAGTGAACCTGAGTTGCCCAAATCTCGACGGGGGAGCGCATCTCTTCGCCCACGATCCCGATCTCTCCGCGGCGGTGATCACAGCCTGCTCGGTGGCCAATCGACCGTTATGGGCAAAGCTCAGCCCCAACACCCACCTGATTCCTCAGGTGGCGGACGCCGTGGCATCCGCTGGAGCCGAAGCAGTCACCTTGACAAACACCCTGCTCGGTCTCGCCATCGACTGCTCAACTCGCAAGCCAACGTTGGCCATGGGTGGAGGGGGACTCTCCGGCCCCGGTATCCATCCGGTTGCGCTCCGAGCTGTCTACGATTGCCGACGTGCACATCCCAACCTTCCAATTATTGGCGTGGGCGGAATAGGAAATGGCGAGCAGGCCGTCGAATTTCTGCTCGCCGGTGCTCACGCTTGTCAGGTAGGCACAGCGACCTTTGCAGATCCGAGAGCGCCGTTGCGGGTGCTCGAAGAACTGCAACGGTGGTGCGACACCAACGGTGTCAACGACGTTCGAGAACTCATTGGAGAATCACATGGCTGAGATTGCCCCAGCAACACCAGAGTCAGTACGAGCCAAGCTCGCCTTAGCCCTCGACACCGACGATCTCGTGCAGGCACATCGCATCGCGAGCCAACTGCGCCCGTGGTTCGGGGTCGCAAAGATCGGCCTAGAGCTCTTCAGCGCGGCTGGCCCCGATGCGATTGGCGCGATGCGCGACCTCGGCTACACCGTGTTTCTCGACCTGAAGCTGTTCGACATCCCCACCACGGTGAACCGATCAACCAGAGTCCTTGGGGCACTTGGCGTGGAATACCTCACCCTGCATGCTCACGGGGGCGTCGACATGTTGAAAGCCGGAGTCGAGGGTCTGTATCACGGGGCCGAGGCTGCTGGTCTCCCGACCCCGGTCTCCTTGGCTGTCACCGTACTCACCAGCGATGACACCGCCCCCGCCCATATTGTTCCCAATCGGGTGCGAGTTGCGCTGGAGGGCGGCTGCGGCGGACTCATTGTTGCTGCCGGCGATTTGAAAATTGCCCGTGAGATTGCACCCCGGCTGCGGCGTGTTGTGCCCGGAATTCGCCTGGCCGGCGCACCGACTCACGACCAGGCACGATCTGCCACTCCTGCAGAGGCGGCCTCTGCTGGCGCTGATTTGTTGGTCATCGGCAGGGCGGTCACCCAGGCCGAGAACCCTCAGGCCGTGGCAGCTGAAATAGCAGCCTCAATCGACTTCTAACTGATGGGACCACACGAGCCCGCCACACTCGCTGCGGCACTCGATTGGGCCAGATCCTGTCGCGAGGCTCGAGCCGAGGCCATTGCCGAAGCAGTGGCGCACGACTCCCTCGAGCCGTTGCTGCCCAATGCTCGGGAGCCAGGTCTGGCTGGCGCAGTCCAGAGATTTGGCGCGGAGGTCACCAGCTTGAAGTTGCTCACGGTGATGGATGCTGTTCCCTCATGTGGAGGAAAGGTCAAGTCACGGCGCCTCCTCGCTGCACTGGGATTGGAGCACTCGGTAGCGCTTGGGGCGGTGACCCCCGATCAGG
>DORQ01000365.1:3431-4080 GCA_003514205.1 Acidimicrobiaceae bacterium | reverse complement strand
GGGGAATCGCCTGACGCATACGTGTTCGCGACCCGTGAAGCCTTCGAGGCCAAGATTGAGGCCGGTGGATTCCTCGAATGGGTCCAGTTTCTGGACTATTTGCAGGGAAGCCCGTTTCCCGAGGCGCATGAGGATCAAGATGTGCTCTTCGAGATCGACGTGGTCGGAGCGCAGTCCATTCGCAAGCATTATCCCGATGCGCTCTGCATCTACGTGGATGCCCCAAGTCGCGAGGTGCAGGCCGAGCGGATGCGCGCACGTGGCGACGATGAGCAACGCATTGCCCAGCGGCTCGAGCGGGCAGAAGCAGAACAGCAGCGGGCGCAGCAGTTGGGCTGTGCAGTGGTGATTAACCACAGTGTCCAAGATTCGGTGCTGGAGATCGAGCGTCTCATCGAGGCGACCCGAGATGCACACACCCAACAGAGTTCGAATTCCCCCGCCGAGAACTCCGAGTAGGGCAGTTCCTGCTAGCATGGAAGCCCTTGGCGCTGCTGGGTTTCGCAGCGCCTGCTGTTACCCCCAATTGATGCCCCGATGAAGGATGCGCTATGCCCACCAGACATGAAACGATGATGGAACCGCGGATCGAGGCCCTGTTGGAGCGGGCAGGTTCAAAGTTCTCTCTGGTTTCGCTCGCCTCAAAGCG
>DORQ01000365.1:0-3281 GCA_003514205.1 Acidimicrobiaceae bacterium | reverse complement strand
GCTCGCCAAATCAACAGCTACTACGGCCAGTTGGGCGACGGACTCGGCGTCATCATCCCGCCACAGGTCACCACAACAGCGTCCAAATCACTGTCGATCGCGTTTGAAGAGATTGGGTCCGACCGAATCGTTGGCGTGAAGGCCTCGGAGTTGGCTGCTGCTGCGGCCGCAGCCCAGGCTGATATCGAGGCGGCCAACGCCGAGACCGAGGGCTAACCATGCCCCTAGCCGGGAAGCGGATTGTTCTCGGCGTCACTGGCGGAATTGCGGCGTACAAGGCGATCGAGCTGTGTCGGCAGATGGTCGACGCTGGCGCTCACGTGGCTCCCATTCTGACCAAGGGTGCGCTGCATTTCGTAGGCGAGACCACCTTCTCGGCGCTTGCCTCCGAACCAGTACAAACCTCCCTCTGGACTGAGGATTCCCCAATTCCTCATACCCGCCTCGGCCAGACGGCGGATCTCATCGTTGTCGCCCCGGCCACCGCTCGGTCCTTGGCGGCATATGCCACTGGCATGTCAGATGACCTGCTCACGGCAACGTTGCTTGCGACTCGGGCGCCAGTGGTGGTGTGCCCTGCAATGCACACCGAGATGTGGGAACACCCTGCAGTGCAAGCAAACCTGGAGATCCTTCGCACGCGGGGCGTGATCATTGTCGATCCAGAATCGGGCCGACTGGCTGGCGGCGATGTTGGAGCAGGGCGGCTCGCGTCAGTCGAGGTAATCCTCGACAGTGTGAAGCTGGCCCTACGGTCCACAAGCGCTCCGGACACAGTTCATGTAGAACCAGCATTCGGAAGTTCGGGATTGACCCTCGCAGCCAGCGATGGCGTCACAGTGGCCGAGGCTCAAGCCGAAGCACCGCTCGCCGATCTGGCCGGAATCCGGGTGCTCGTAACCGCCGGCGGCACACGCGAACCAATCGACCCAGTCCGTTTCGTGGGAAATCGATCCTCAGGGCGCCAAGGGCACGCCATTGCGGAGGCCGCAGCTGAGCGTGGTGCACTGGTCACGCTTATCACGACCACGAGCCTTCCAGTTCCCGCTGGCATCACTCGGATCTCTGTCAACACGGCCGATGAGATGCTGAGCGCAGCGCTCGAGGCTGCCGAACCGGCCGATCTGGTTGTGATGACCGCCGCAGTCGCTGATTTCCGCCCCGCGGCGGTGGCTACTGACAAGCTCAAGAAGGCCGACGGAATCCCGCAGATCGTTCTTGAACCCACAGTGGATATCCTGTCGAAACTGGGCGAACGAAAGCCCGCTGGGCAGATCCTGGTCGGTTTTGCCGCAGAAACCTCACAGGTTGCGAAGAATGCGACTGAGAAACTCACTCGAAAGAACTGCGACCTGATCGTGGCGAACGACGTCTCGGCCCCGGGGGTCGGGTTCGAACACGAAACGAATGCAGTCACCATCTTCACAGCAACGGGTGGTTCAGTTACAGTGCCACTGTCGTCGAAACGGGCCGTGGCTCAAGCAGTTCTCGATTCAGCACTCGCAGCGCTGAATCACCAGGCGATCACCAACAGCGACGAACACTAAGAACGCCCACTCGCAGTGGGCACGAGGAGAGCGAGTTTCATGAGCACGTGGACATTTACCTCAGAGTCAGTAACTGAGGGACACCCCGACAAGATGGCCGATCAGATCTCTGATGCCATCCTCGATGCGATCTTGGAGCAGGACCCAGCGAGCCGGGTTGCCTGCGAGACGATGGTGACCACCGGTCTGTGCATCGTTGCTGGCGAAATCACCACCTCGGCCTACGTCGACATTCCTTCCATCGCACGCAAGACCATCAACGGCATCGGCTACGACCGTGAAGCGTTCGGCTATGACGGCAACACCTGCGGTGTGATGGTTGCGCTCGACGAACAATCCGCCGACATTGCTCAAGGCGTTGATGATTCCGAAGAGGTTCGTAGTGGAAGCGCTACCGAGGACGACCTCGACAAGCAAGGCGCCGGCGACCAAGGAATGATGTTCGGCTATGCCTGCGACGAGACCGACGTGCTCATGCCGTTGCCGATCCACCTCGCCCACCGCCTCTCAGAGCGCCTCGCCGAGGTGCGCAAGTCTGGTGTGGTTCCATACCTTCGCCCCGATGGTAAGACCCAGGTGACCTTTGAGTACGAGGGCAACAAGCCAGTCGCGCTGAAGGCCGTTCTGATCTCCACCCAGCATAACGACGGTGTGGATCGAGACACCGAGATCCGCCCCGACCTCATTGAGCATGTGATTCGCCCAATGATTCCTGAGCAGTTCGCGGATGACCCCTACGAGGTCTACGTCAACCCAACCGGCAAGTTCGTCATTGGTGGACCAGTTGGCGACTGCGGATTGACTGGTCGAAAGATCATTGTTGACACCTACGGCGGCATGGCTCGCCATGGTGGCGGTGCCTTCTCCGGCAAAGACTCCTCAAAGGTGGATCGCTCAGCTGCCTACGCGGCACGTTGGGTTGCAAAGAACGTGGTTGCCTCCGGTGCGGCCACCCGCTGTGAGGTTCAGGTTGCCTATGCCATTGGTATGGCACACCCAGTCTCCATCCTCGTGGAGACCTTCGGCACGTCCACGGTCGACCCGGCCAAGCTCGAAGAGGCCGTGAAGGGCATCTTCGATCTGCGTCCCGCAGCAATCATTCGGGACCTCGAACTGCGCCGACCGGTGTTCCAGCAGACTGCCGCCTATGGTCACTTCGGCCGCACTGGCGACGGCTTCACCTGGGAGCAGACCCCACGAGTTGACGCACTTCGCTCAGCGCTGGGCCTGTAGTCACTAGGCCTTCGGGATATCAGTGGCCGAGGAGGCCGAGCAATCCCAACTTTTTGCAATGACGGCGCGGGCTCCGCGCCGTCATTCGCGTATGGGGCGAACCTCTTCACACGAGCCGGGTTCACGCCTAGTTGGGGTAATCGTTGATGTCCCAGCACTCCAACAGGAGTACACCTATCGATTGGCTCCGAAACTGGTTGATCAGGTCACCGTGGGATCCCGGGTTCGAGTGCCCCTGCACGGCCGAGTGGTCGCTGCGTGGGTGACAGCCCTCGACCTGGAGGCCCCTGCAGAGGTAGAAGTCGCGGAGGTTTCCAAAGTCTCAGGGCCTGGACCGACGAGCGACGTGATCGACCTTGCTCGCTGGGCTGCGCATCGGTGGGCGGGGAGGATTCAGCATTTCTTGGGAGCTGCAAGTCCTCCGAATGCCTCAGCGGCCAGAATCTCGGGCCAGCCGAGGGTGGCTGATGCCGCATCCTCAGCGAAGCGCAGGGTGTTGCC
>DORQ01000068.1:1161-4225 GCA_003514205.1 Acidimicrobiaceae bacterium | reverse complement strand
CACGCCCCCCGATGCAATGAGCTCGGTCGGGGATCCTGCTGCTGAGATCGCGGCCAACACGTCTCCCAGTTGGCTGAGCGAGGGCCCAGCAAGGGTTCCGTCCACCGCGATTTCGGTGACCACCAGCGCGTCGACGCCCTCCTCCGCGAATCGCCGAGCCATCTCCGGGAGCGTTCGATCCGAAGCGACTTGCCATCCGTGGCCCGCCAGCTCATGGCCTCGAGCATCCAAACCAACTGCCACTGGCTGTGCCGCAGCAATCGTGGCCACCAGTTCGGGCGACTCGAGCGCGGCAGTTCCAATCACCACCCGCGCAACTCCTGCCTCGGCGAGGGCCGCTGCCGCCTGTACGGTTCGCACTCCCCCGCCGCACTGCACTGGCACCGAAACTGCAGCACATATCGCCGCAATCACGGACCGGTTGACGGATTCGCCCGTTCTCGCAGCATCGAGATCGACCACATGAATCCAGTCAGCGCCGGCCTCGGCGAAGGACAGCGCCTGTGCCACGGGATCATCGCTGTACTGGGTTTCTTGGTCGTAGTCCCCTTGATAGAGGCGAACGCAGCGTCCGCCTCGAAGATCAATTGCTGGATACAGCTTCATCGTTGCTCCGCCTCTGATTTCGTTCATGACGACAGCCCCGATTCCATGCCCGATTCAGCCCAGGCACAGAAGTTTCGGAGCACCGCGAGGCCGTCGGCGGCGGACTTCTCTGGGTGGAACTGCGTTGCCCACACATTGTCTTGGCATACCGCTGCAGTTACCTCTCCCCCGTAGTCACAGGTCGCAATCACCTCGGGTCCGCCTTCGGCAGCAAAGCTATGCACGAAGTACATCCACGGATCATCGATCCCGTCGAACATTGGGTGTGGCCCTTGATTCAGCTTGAGCCGGTTCCATTGCATTTGCGGGCGCTTCACAGAATCTTCGAGCAGGCGGATCTGAGACTTGAAAATCCCGAGTCCAGCACGTCCAGGCGTCTCATCTGAGCCTGCATACAGCAACTGCATCCCCACACAGATCCCTAGAAATGGGCGTAGAGAATCAATAGCGTCCACCGCCGCCGTATCCAGCCCCGATGCTTCCAGAGCATCCATACAGGCACCGAATGCCCCAACTCCGGGGAGAACCACGGCATCAGCGGCATTGATATCTGCGAGGTTTGACGTCAGCTTCGCACGAGCGCCAACATGCTCCAGTGCCTTTTGGGCCGAGCGAAGGTTACCGATGCCATAGTCAAGAACTGCGACGGTAATCCCTCGTCGACGTTTCGTCTGCGGGCGTTTGCTTGACACGGTGCTCACGCGGACAGCGTTCCCTTGGTTGAAGGAACGGCGGTTCCTTCAATGCGAACTGCGTCTCGAATGCAACGGGCAAGCCCCTTGAAGGTCGCCTCGATGACATGGTGAGTGTTCCGCCCCGCTTTCCGCGTGACATGAAGCGTCATCGCCGCCGATTCGGCGAAGGACTGTACGAAATGCTCAGCCATCTCAGGATTGAACGGCGGGTCCCCCAATGGCAGCACCTCGCCAAAGGGAACCTCATAGGCAACGAATGGCCGGCCGGAGAGATCCAGGGCGACCTCGATCAGCGCCTCGTCCAACGGAAACAACCCGCTTGCGAATCGCCGAACCCCTGCTTTGTCGCCAAGTGCCTCTCGGAACGTCTCCCCAAGCAGAATGCCAACATCTTCGATCGTGTGATGACCATCAACAGCAAGATCGCCAGTTGCGTGGATCACGAGATTCATCCCGCTGTGACGTGCGAGCTGGTCCAACATGTGATCGAAAAATGGCAATCCAGTTGCGATCTCACCGGTTCCCTCACCGTCGATCTCAACGGAGATCGAGATGGTGGTTTCCTTGGTGGACCGGTGGCGTTGTGCCGAACGCGTTCCGGAGGTTGAAGACTTCGTGTTGGGTATCGGCTCGAGACTCATGGGGATCCTTCAGCACGGGTTGGTTCGGTAGGCGGTTCTGCCAGGATCTCACCCAGCGCGTCGATGAATGCAGTGTTTTCAAATTCGGTCCCTAGCGTGACCCGAAGACAGCCGTGAAGCCGGGGCCAGGAGGAACAGTTCCGGACCAGTATTGATCGCTGCACCAGCGCCTCCCAAACCTTCGTACCTGAATGAGTGTTCGGGCGGAACAAGATGAAATTCGCAGTGGAGTCCCACACAGAAAGGTCAAGACGGCTCAATGCCTCGGAAACTCGCTCGCGCTCACCCACCAACTGCTCCACACGCTGGTTCATTTCCGCCCGAAACGTCAGCGCAAGTGCACCAGCTGCCTGTTTGAACGCATCCAGGTGGTAGGGCAACACCACCTTCTCAAGTTCCTCGACCAGCCAGGTTGGACCGACCAGATACCCAAGTCGAGCAGCTGCCATCGACCAGGTCTTCGAGAAGGTGCGCGTCACGACGAGCGGGACATCTTCTGCAACACGTCGGATTGAGGAGAGCGGAGCGAACTGGCCATATGCCTCATCTACGACGAGGAGGCCATTCACTGCCCGAACTGATTCCAACATCTCAGTGATCAGAGACTCAGGTTCGGATACGCCGGTCGGGTTGTTTGGCGAGCAGAGAAAGGTGACTGATGGGCGATGCTCCGCCACCAACGCGAGGGCCGAATCCAGGGGAATTCGGAACTCCGAGTCGCGTTCGCCTTCCACGACGGTGGTGCCGACCACGCGGGCGATATGGGAATGCATTGCATACGTCGGCTCAAAGGTGAGCGCCACCCTGCCTGCGCCCCCAAAGAGCAACAGCAGCGACTGCAACACCTCATTGGAGCCGTTGGCGACAAAGACTTGGTCTGAGTGAACCCCTTCGAGCTCTGCAATGGCCTGGCGCAGCGCCCGGGCTTGGCGATCTGGATACCGATGCCAGGACACCTCACGAGCGAGATCTGCAACCGCATCCCGGAAGGCCTGTGGTGGCGGTTCGGGTGCCTCATTGGTGTTCAGGCGGATTGCGACATCGATTTGCGGAGAGTGGTACCCATCCATCAGCGCGATATCACTTCGAATCGCCGGTCTCGACTCGGCTGGACTCGACTCG
>DORQ01000068.1:710-1012 GCA_003514205.1 Acidimicrobiaceae bacterium | reverse complement strand
GGACTCGACTCGGCTGGACTCGACATATCTTCCTCAAAAGCCATGTTCGGCAAAGTAGCGGCCTAGGTGCCTGGGATCACGAAGTTAAATGGCGAGAGTAACCACGTCGTCAGTTCACCCTCATGGTGTCCGTTCATCAGAAACACCGCAAAATCATTGAACTCGAGCTCCCATCCGAGCGCGGCACGCCCTGCCGTGAAGGTTCCGGGCACGAGCAACGCGCATCCGATCAGTGCTGCAACCGCCCATCGAGGTGGTCGACACGCGGCGGCCATCTTCGACAGGGGAACCAGCAGCGGAGC
>DORQ01000068.1:410-536 GCA_003514205.1 Acidimicrobiaceae bacterium | reverse complement strand
TCATTGCGTACACACGAGTCTCGTCCAGCGTGATGACCACCGGCAGGATTGCCAACACGGCTCCGCTGGCAACCACCAGCGCGATGCGTCGCTGAGACGAAGCCATTGCCCGCCACGAGCAGGCGA
>DORQ01000068.1:0-191 GCA_003514205.1 Acidimicrobiaceae bacterium | reverse complement strand
TCGAGGTTGAGATTCAATAGGGAGGTTCGTGGATTGCCGATCACAGCTCCACTGAGCTCGAGCCAGACCTGGGTCAGGATTCGTCCGATCAGCACACCGCCACCCAGGACGAGGCCATCCTGAGCCCAGGTTGTCTGGATGAGAACCCTCGGCGACCAACTCCGGCCGGCCTGGTTCTGGGCCTGGTTCTG
>DORQ01000031.1:4042-18677 GCA_003514205.1 Acidimicrobiaceae bacterium | reverse complement strand
GCTCGCTTGCTGCTGACAGACGGCCTGTTTGCAGGTAGCCAAGAATCAGACCGGCCTCTTGATCGGAGCGACCGCCTCCCTCGATCTGACTCCGCAGCACGTCGAGGCCACCCGTGCCGTCGACCATTGCGAGGTCTCCCAGCTGCACCCCGATCGCAGTGCGGATGGTGACACCAAGGACCCCAGACACCGCTGAAGAATCGCGGTGTGCAGCTACCGATTCCTGAGCAAGTCCGACACCCTCTTGGATCTCTCCCGACATCACGAGGGCACGGCTCAACAACCCGAGAGCATCCTCGAGACCCACAGCATCGCCAAGATCGCGAAAGAGCCCTACCGAGCGGCGCGCAGACCGGACCGCCTCAGCAGTCTCGCCCTCCCAGAGCTGAACAGCGCCCAGAACGATCATCATCATTGCCTCGCCCCAACGCTCCCCTCGACGCTGGCCTTCCAGTGATGTTCGAGTCGCTATCGCGCGTGCCTCATCAAGGCGGCCTTGGAAGAGACGCAGGAACGCAAGTAGGCCATCCGTCCACAAGAGTCCCCCGGGGTCACCAAGTTTGCGGAAAGCGGCTGACGAGGCGCCGAGGCGATGTTCAGCAGCCTCCACGTCGCCCGAGACGAACGCTATCCATGCGAGGTTCTGCAGCGCCCAGGCCTGTCCACGTTGATCCTGAACCTCCCGGTAGGCCTCAAGAGCCCGTGTGATGTGTGGTTCTGCCGAAGCCGGCGCAGATCGAAAGAGCTCTGCCATTCCCAACGCCCGCGACGCGTGGGCTTGGCCACTCCGATCATTGAGTTGGTCGAACCGCTGCAATGAATCACTCAGCTCCGCAATGGCCTCCACAGAATTGCCCAGGCGACCCGCAAGCTCACCCAAGCAGAGATGTGATCGTGCCCGCCCAAGCGGACCATCCAAGCGCTCGGCGAGCTCAAGCGCCTCAACAGCATCCGATTTCGCCTCTTCGAGTCTCCACATTTCGCCCCGGGCGTGACTCCTTGACAGCAAGTACCCCAGTCGTTCAGGCTCATCCTCCCCGTCGACACAACAACTGAGCGCGACTGTCAGATGGCGGTCCACGGTTGGCCAGGCTGCCGTTTGCTCAAACCTTCGCGCCGCCTCAGCAGACCACAATCGGGTGTCTGTCACCAGCGTTTCTGAGGCAACTCCCTGCGCTCCGAGTTCAGCGCTGAGTCGCTGTGCCTCGCCGAAGTGGCGAGCCACAAGTTCGACAAAGCCGTTGTCCATGAACCTGCCGCTGCCGAGCGCGACGAGGTGTTGAGCGATCTTCAAATGGCGAGTTTGGCGATCGAACTTCGTGAGTCGCCCGTAGGCCACCTCACGCACCAGGTCACTTCGAAAGGCCCAGTGTCCGCCCTCTACGGTGAAGACCTCTTTGCTCACGAGACCATCGATCACCGCGTCAATCTCCGCTCCGCGATTACTCAGCCGCGAGATCTCCGACAACGCGAGGACCGGACCTTCGGCTCCCCACACGGCTGCATCCTCGAGCGTCTTTTGTTCGTTGATCGTCAATGCATCAATGCGCGCCGCGACCAACCCTCGGAGTGTGTCTGGCAGCCCAGTGGCATCGGCCAGAGGATCCTCCTCCAAGAGAGTGGTCAACTCTTCAAGATAGAACGGGTTGCCACCACTGCGGTCAAGGAGCCCGCCGCGAACTGACTCCTCCAGTGGATGTTCGAGGAGTGCGTCGAGTAACTGTTCAGAGGCCTCCCGCGAGAGTGGATCGAGATGCAGGATCAGTGTGTTGTTCCCAGTTGCCGTCGCACTCCAACGATCCATGAGTTCTGTTCGCGCCGTGGCGACCAGCACAAAGGGCAGTCGTCCCAGTCGAAGCCCAACCTGGGCGATGAACGCGAGCACCTCTTCATCTGCCCAGTGAAGGTCGGCGAGCCGAACCAGAATTGGACGTCGCCGTAGCCCTGCCTCAAGGAAGGCGAGCATGGACTGAATTGCCTCGGTCCGTGCGCTCATGGGCTCCAGGGCTCGGACTGGGCCGTCATAGCCAAGAAGATGAAGCAGGCCATTGACCACAGACGGGGCGTCATCGAGTCCCTCAAGGCGATCAACTGCAGCAAGGCATTTGTGTTTCGCTATGTCTGCTGGGTCCTCGGACTCAATCCCACAGGCTTCTCTCAAGACCTCCGCTATTGGCCACCAGGGATTGGATTCGCCATACGGCAGGCATCGACCATTCAGGACCAGCGCTTCTGGAACTCGGTCGCACACGATCCTCTGCATTTCGTCAGTAAGTCGAGATTTGCCAACTCCGGCATCGCCGAGCAGCAGAACAAACTGCCCCCTTGAGTGAGTCATCGACACCGAGGCGAGACCTTGGAGTAACTCCAACTCATCATCCCGCCCGATCAGTGTCGTACGTCGGCGGGACCGATGTCCCGGCAACGCCAAGGGGCGAACTGCCAACCAGGCCTCAATTCCCTGCTCACGCCCGCGCAACTCGACCTCACCCAACGATTCATAGTCAATGGACTCGATCGTCAACGCTCTCGTGGCATCACCAACCAACACCGTGGACGGTGCCGCCATGGTCTGCAGGCGATTGGCAATGTTCACCACATCGCCCATCGCCGTGTAGTCGCCCCCCGACTTCAGTGCACCGACCAGCACCTCACCGGTGTTCACTCCCACGCGTATTTCGATGTCGAGGCCTTGAGCCGCTGAAAACTCGGCAAGGGTCTGCTGCATCTTGAGCGCCGCACGAACAGCCCGCTCAGCATCATCCTCGTGCGCGACGGGCGCTCCAAAGAGCGCCAAGATGGCGTCGCCGACAATCTTGTCGACGCGCCCGCCAAACACGTGGATATCAGCCACCATCCCCTGAAAGGCAGTATCGACTAACCGCTTGAGTGACTCGGGGTCCATCGACTCAGAGAGTGCCGTGAACCCGACCAGGTCGGCGAAGAGCACTGTGACGGTTCGTCGCTCCTCAGTTCGCGTGTGCAATGAATGGCCACAGCTACTACAAAATCGGGCATCACTCTCCGATTTCGCTCCGCAGTTCAGACAAGCCATCGCCGCACAGTCTACGGTCCCAACTCGAACTAACCATCGGAGTACAGTCGTGCTGCTCCGCGGTGTCAATCGGCGGGCAGAATCCACAGCGCTGTGCGCACCCCCAATCGCCGAGGATTACCGATGGCACTGCCTCCTCAGATCATCAACTCACGGTTCGCAGTGCCAGCGCTCGCAGCGGCCAGCGCGGTCGCCGTCCTGATTGGCAACCGAAGCGGCCTCGCCGTCGGAGATGATGGCGTCGGCTATGAGGCAATTGCTGACAATCTCTCGGCTGGAAAGGGTCTTGGCTACTTCCTTGAGCCGAAACTGACCATCTGGCCACCCGGTTGGCCAACAGCGATGTCGGTGCTGGACCGGCTCACGCCCCTTGATGCCGAGGGAGCGGCAATCTGGCTCAATGCCCTCACCACAGTTGGAATCGTCCTGGTTTTCTCTGCGCTCCTGAGATCAATGGTTCATAGTCGACCATTCCTCCTCGCTGGCACCGCAACGGTGGCGCTCGGATGCTCATCGATGCTGCTTGGCCATCTCCTGATGACTGACTTTGCGTTCATGCTGGTTGCGCTCTGCGCATTCGCGCTGCTGACATTGCCCGAGTCTCCGAAACTTCACCATTGGTTCTTGGCGGGTTGCGCCATTGCGGTGGCATTCCTGATTCGCTATGCAGGAATCGTGTTCCTCGGGATCATTCCCCTCTGGGCCCTTTCCTGCCACAAGCTCACCCTGCCTGATCGGATCAAGCGGTGTGTCGCTTTCGGTCTCCCCGCTGGAACCACAATGCTGTTGTGGGTCCTTCGCAATCGCTCGATCGACGGAACCGCCCTCGGAGTCCGCTACTCATCGAATCGGGGATTGGTTGCAAACACCATTGACCTGATCGCAACCCTTGGAAACTTCCTCAACCCTGGTGTCGCAATCGACCTCCGTCTGATCTGGTTCATCGTTGGCCTCATCGGCGTCAGCGTGATGGCCGCCTTCACCGCACGATCCCTTGGAGTCTCTGAACTCAAGGTTGGATCCGAGCATGGCCTCCTTCGGCTCCACCCCCGCAGGCTATGGATGCAGTTAGGTGGAACGCTTCCAGGACTTCTGGTGATCCATACGGCCACCTATGCGTTGTACATGCTGTATGCCCGCACGACCACTGGCCTCAACCAACTCGATTTTCGACTCCTGAATCCGCTCTACTTGCCGCTCGTTCTTCTGGCGATTTTGACCCTCGATCGGGTTGCTCGCAGCAATCCAGGAATCTGGGCAAGGGCGGCCACCGCGGCATTAGCTCTGTGGACCGCACTCAATCTCGCCCTTGGAATCGGCATGGTTGCGTACTTCCAGAGTGGACCCGACCTCTTCGGCGGAAACTACTCAGGACCCACCTTTGACCGGGCTCGCCGAAGCGAGGCCCTTGACGCGATCCCGTCAGACTGCCGACTGCTATCAAACCTGCCAAACGGACTGTACGAGGCCGACCTCGAAGCACAATGGAGCCCCCGGTTGACTGGGTTGGAGTCATTCGACCCGGTGAACGACCTCGAGGTGGTTCGGCGCGATCTGCGAGCAGATCGAATTTGTCTCGCGTGGATCGACCTTCCGCCGAACTACGGCCATTTGGTTCCGCTCAGTCAGCTCCGCAAGGAATTCACGCTCAAGACGCTCGCCTCAGATGGGCCCGTGACGACCTACGAGATCCTTCTCAAGTAGACGGGTCGGCTGGTGCTTTGGGTTCCGCTGACAGTTTGGTGAGATCCAACGAATCCGGATCAGCGGCGTAGCGCATCTTCAAGCGCAGTGCGGGAGTCTCGATCAATCGGTAGGACAACATCGAGATTCCGAGGGTTCCACCCAGCGCAAGGACCAGGAGCACTGGTGCGGGCAACACGTTCTCGAACTGAACCACCGCGATAAACCAGGGCACATGCCAGATATAGATCGTGTAGGACAGTCGGCCAATAAACCGAAACGGTTTGATAGAGAGCCACCGGCCAAGCAACCAGTCAGGGCAACGAACCAGAGCTATCACTGCCGGAATGAATCCAATCGAGATTGCGCTGAACCCGACATCAGTCCAGGTCATTCCGAAGCGTCGTTCTCCAACAACGAGTTCGGCTTCGGGGATTCGCAACGTGGTGAGATCAGTCCACCGCCATGCGATACCGAGTTTGTTGAACACCGAGGTGGAAGCAAACAGCGATACTCCAGCACACAGCGCACCAACGGACCCGAGGACCTTCAGTCGTTGAGTCTGCCGAGCAGTCAAGGTGGTAGGCATCTCCGCATTGATGATCGCAGCGAGTACCCCGGCGACCAGGCTGTCGGGTCGTTGTAGCCAGAAATAGAGGGGGCCGATATGGCCAGTAGCCCGACTCACCAGCGCCACCAATACGAATAGGGCTGCCGCGACACCGAGTTGGCGTACCCAGTTTCTTCGTATTGCAACCGCGAACATCCCAGCAACGACGAAGTAGAAGTGCTCCTCCACTGACAGGGACCAGAGCTGAGGAAGAAAGTGGACCACAACACCTTCATAGGTGTCGGTGGCACCGCCAAGCGTCGCAGCGAAGACGACGTGGTACATGTAGAAGAAGGCGGCTACCACCTCTTTGACCGCTACCGAGAAGAAACGGCCTTCCTTGGCCAGTGCACCCAGGACCAAGGTGAACAGGAGCACTACATACAGCGCTGGAAGGAGTCGGAGCGCCCTCCGCACATAGAACTTGCGAATCGAGATCTGCCCAGTCGACCGATGCTCCTGGAGAAGCAGCGTGGTGATGAGGAACCCGGAGACAACCATGAACAGGTCGACCCCGCCAACGAACGAACCTGCCTTGGTTCCGAGAAGGTGAACCGCCATGACCATACCGACTGCAATTGCACGAATACCGTCGAGTGGTCCGACAAATCCGAGTTTGGGCGCACGCGAGCGGTAGGGCTCGCTGAAGTCTCGGGTCTCCTTGGTCACCAGATCAGGTTAGGAGAAATCTGGCGAACAAGGCGCGAGACGCGAAGTTGCCACGTTCACCGGCCCTGCTGGCGGGCGGACCCGGTGCGACTCCCGGGCGAAAGCATCGCCCTGACGGATCGGCATCCGAAGGTCCGCTAGTACTGGCGGATGAACGTGGCAACTTCAACCTGGCCGACCCGCTAGCGGGTCATGAGGCGACTCGTTTGGCGATCACTTCAGATTGGAGGCGACCGCTCATCAATGACTACAGATCCCATGGCAACTGTCCCCCTTCTATTCGGTGGTAAACCGGTTTCGTTTTCGGAGTTCGTGGGCTTGGCTGGCCCACTGGGTTGCTACGTCGCCGTCGCGTCTGTTTGACCAGATTATTGAGAGCGACTGAGACCAGAATGCATCCCCAGAACGGACCTGTCAATAGGAGCGATACTGATTATCTCTTGATTAGATCGGTTGCGAAGCCCCATCGCCCACGACCCCCACCTCTTGTTTGCCAACAGCGTCCAGCGGCTGATTCGGCTCGAGGTTTCGTCCAGTTCTGAGATAGATGCACAGACTCAGTTCTCGCAGTTACCTGATCTCACCACAATCCAGTAACTTGGCCAGCATGACTGCGTCTACCGTCACCGAGAATTCTGCTGAACACGCTGAGACCAAACGCTTTCAGCCGCACCACATCCCTTTGATCATCGGCGGTGGCTTCAGCCTCCTCACTGCCTTCAGTTTCCTTGCCGAAAAGCTCTGGGCCGAGGAATGGCAAAAAGAGTACGTCGGAGAACAGCCAATCAGCCGCGAGATGTTCCTCAACATCCCTCATGCCATCGTGCCAGTTTTCTATATCGCAACCATCGTGCTGGTGATCTGGGGAGGCGTGGCCTTCTCCCATCGGATGCGAAACTGGAACAGAGGCCTTCCGGAAAATCGCAGAACCACCGCAAAGAACGTCAAGAAACGCGCCGCCCGACTGCGAGCTGGCCTCTACATGCAAACCCTGCTCCGCGACCCTGCGGCGGGCATCATGCACTCACTGATCTACTTCAGCTTCATCGTTCTCCTCGCGGTGACCACGATCGGTGAGATCAATCTCCAAGCACCGCCTGCGCTGAAGTTCCTCCATGGCGGTGTGTATCAGGGCTACGCCTTGGTGGCCGATGTGGCGGGTATCGCCTATCTACTCGGCCTCTTCATGGCGATCTACCGGCGATACATCGCCAAGGTGTACCGCATCAGGATCAAGTCAAAACCTGAACACGCCATCATTCTGGGTGTCATGACGGCCATCGGGATTACCGGCTTTGGAGCTGAGGCCTTCCGCATTGCCCTCATGGGAATGCCCGAGTACGAGAAGTACTCCATCCTTGGTTACCCCCTCGCCACGCTCATCAAAGACTCCACCCACCTGTCCGGTGGACACCAGATTTTCTGGGTGCTGCACATCGCGAGCTTCCTCGCGTTCCTGTTCATCCTTCCCTCGACCATGCTCCGACACATGTTCACTGCACCCATCAACATGTATCTCAGTGAGCGTGATCGGCCAAAGGGCGCGATGAAAGCGATGCCAAACCTCATGGAGACTGAGCTTGAGAGCTTCGGAGCCTCAACCATTGAGGAGTTCACCTGGAAGCAACTGCTCGACACAGACTCATGCACCATGTGCGGACGCTGTACCTCAGTCTGCCCAGCACACGCCACCGGAAAGCCGCTGGACCCTCGCGAGATTGTGCTGAAAACCGGTGAAATCATGGCAGCGACGGGCGACCCGGTTGTATCGCCGCCCCTGGGAACCGACCGCGAGATCACCATCGGGGCAAGCAGCCTCTTCGAGCGAATCACCTCCGAAGAGGTTTGGTCCTGCACCACCTGCAAGGCCTGTGACGAGATCTGCCCCGTCAACATTGAGATCCTCGACAAGATCCTCGACATGCGGCGCTACCTCTCCCTGATGGAATCAGACTTCCCATCTGAACTCGGCGGCGCCTACCGAGGCATGGAGAACAGCGGCAACCCCTGGGGAATGAGCCAGACCGAGCGCGCTGACTGGACCAAGGGCATCGAGGGAATCGAAGTCCTCGCTGGCGGCGAGCCGCTGGAGGCCGAATACCTCTACTGGGTTGGGTGCGCTGGATCCTTCGATGACAAGAACCGCAAAGTCACCCAATCAATGGCAAAGCTGCTCCAACGAGCAGAAATCGATTTCGCCATTCTTGGCCCGGCCGAGAACTGTACTGGTGATCCAGCACGCCGATCAGGCAATGAGTACATCTTCCAAATGCTCGCCATGCAGAACATCGAGACCCTCGATGGGATGGGCGTCAAGAAGATCATCACGCAATGCCCGCACTGCTTCAACACGCTCGCCAACGAGTACCCACAGCTCGGCGGACACTACGAAGTCGTTCACCACAGCCAGTTTCTCGAATGGCTCATCGACCAGGGCAAGCTCGATATGACCGACGCTCGCCTGGATGAGCGAATCGTGTATCACGACAGCTGCTACCTGGGCCGACACAACGACGTCTACACCGCACCCCGCAAGGTGCTGGGAAGTCTTAAAGGCATCGAGATTGTCGAAGCTGAACGCAATGGCACGAAGGGCATGTGTTGCGGTGCCGGCGGCGCGCGCATGTTCATGGAGGAGCACATCGGCAAGAACATCAACGTCGAGCGGGCCCAAGAGCTCATCGGCACTGGTGCGTCACGAATCGCTACTGCGTGTCCGTGGTGCTACATAATGATTGACGACGGAGCTAAAGCTCAGGGCTTAGAGGACGATCAAGTAAAGGTGGCAGACATCGCCATGCATCTTCTCGATGCACTCGAACGCCAAGATTCTGAGAGCGCCCCCGTTGCTGAAACGTCAATCAAAGACTGAGAAACAGCCGAAGCCGACACAGTACCGAGTTCTGATTGTCGACGATGATCCTGATGCAGCGCGGCTCTACGGAAAACTCCTACGTCGAGAAGGGTTTGAAGTTGCTGAGGTCGGCGACCATCAGGTTGCGCTCATAGCGTTAGCAAATGAGCCTGAACCGATCTCGGTGCTCTTAGCAAGCTTCTCAATCGCCGGAACCAGTGCGTGCTTGAAGCTTTTGGATTCAGTTCGTAATCACCCCCAGACAGCCGTCATGTCCACACGGGTCGTCCTGATCATCGACACGCCAAAGCAGCAGCTATTCACCTGGCAGTCTGGCGTGGACGACGTGCTTCTCAGGCCCTTCAACGCCTCAGAGATGGTCGAGCTTGTCATTGCTGCAGCGCTGAGACCCGATGGCGACCGTCCGCTCTATCGACGTCAAAACATCGACGCGATCCGCGACAGCGCCGAGCGCCCGACGACCGACGTCATCAGCAGCGATACCGATTCCGCCTTAGTTTCATTCCACTAGAGGCCGACGCCTCGCCAACGGAATTACTGGAAGTTCTTCCAATACTGGCTGGCAGTTGGCCCCACTTGCCCGCTGTACTTGGAGCCCAGTGCCGAGCTCCCATACGGCTTGTCAGCCACAGTGGTCATCTGCAGGAATGAAATCTGGCCGATTCGCATTCCTGGATACAGGGTGATGGGAAGGGATGCCACGTTTGAGAGCTCCAAGGTGATGAATCCCTGGAACCCCGCGTCGACGAATCCTGCTGTGGTGTGGATGAGGAGCCCGAGACGACCCAATGAGCTCTTCCCCTCAATTCTTCCCACGAGATCGTCTGGGAGGCCGATCCGCTCAGCAGTGGAGCCGAGGACAAACTCCCCTGGGTGGAGAAGAAAGACCCCGTCCTGTTCGATCTCGACGAGTTCGGTCAGATCGGTCACATCTTCCTTCACATCGATCACTGCTCGAGTGTGATTTCTGAAGACCAGAAACCTGTGATCGAGGGTGAGGTCCACCGAAGAGGGCTGAACATACTCGGGATTGAATGGATCGATCAGTATTCGACCGGTGGAGACTGCGTCGGTAATCGTGCGGTCAGAGAGAATCATCGGAAGAACGGTAGCCTGATCTCGAGGTAGTTGAGAGTTCGGGAGCTACGATCTTCTCTCGTCGAGTGAGGGAATTGCCCAATGACAACGATGTGGGCATACACGAAACTGATCGCCATATGTACGCTCAGTTGCGGCAACAACCCATGAGCGAGCCTGCCGCTATCCAGCAGGACTTGGCTGAGACGATCTCCGCACCTCGTCAATCGCCGCGGACCTCAAAAGAGATCAACCTTACTGTTACCCGAGCAATTGTGGGTGTTGCGGCGGTTATCGGTCTTCTGAGCCCCGGACAACCCACCGGATCCGCAATCTACGACGCCTTCTATCGAGCAGGATTCGTGGCGCTGCTTGCGTGGTCAGCATCCCGTTCCCGGCGGTGGAGCCTCATCATTGCTAGCGCTATTGCCGCTGTCGGATCACTGGGAATTGCCCTCCTCGCTGGAGCGAGTGCTCTCGCAATCGTGGTCTGGCTCGCCAGCCGCAACACGCGTGACCGCAGAGCCGGGGCGTTGTGCGGTGCGCTCATTGGTTTCTCCCTTCTCAGAATGAGCACCGGCTGGTTTGAGGGATCAAGTGCGCTACTAGCCGCATTGGCTGCGTGCCCAGTCCTCTGGTCGGCATACTCGCTACAACGCAGCAACACTCGCCGTTACCTACGGATCGCCGCATTCGCGATCCTGGGCCTCTTCGTCCTTGGCGCTGCCATGGCGGGATATCAGGCCCTTCGTTACCGCCTACCCCTTCAAAGAGCAGTCGCAGAGACAACCGCTGGCATCAGCGCCGGGTCCAGGGGGGACACTACCGATGCCTCAAACAGACTCCTGGAGGCATCTCGACAGTTCACCGAGGTGGCGGAAGAATCTCGGGCCTGGTTCTACGCACCCGCACGAGCGGTCCCCGGGCTCTCCCACAATCTGCGGTCCGTAGACATCCTGGCCGAATCTGGAGCCAGACTGACGAGCACGGCAGCCTCTGCCACAACTTCCATTGACTACGACCGACTGCGCCAGGAAGGCGGCGGGATAAACCTGAGCGCACTGAATGAACTCGGCCCGCCAGTGAGGAAAGTCGCCGACGAACTCGAACAAGTCACCGCTGAAGTAGCCAGCCTCGATTCGCCCTGGATCATCCCACTACTTGCAGAGAAGGTACAGGAGTTCGAGGACAAGACATCTGGATTCACATCACAAGCGCAACTTGCCTCCATAGCCGTGTCGGACGCGCCTGCTGTGCTTGGCGCTCAGGGATCTCGACGGTACCTCTTTCTTCTCGGAAGCCCCTCTGAGCTTCGCGACCTTGGCGGACACATCGGCAACTACGCAGTCCTGTCCTTTGAAGACGGTCGAATGACACTTGAGGAGGTCGGATCACCACTTGACCTCGCGCAACCAGAGCTTGAGGCTTCATTGGCCGAGGAGAACGCATTCCCGTTGAGTGTCTTGGCACTTCGGCCGGCTTCGTTTCCTCAGAACTGGGGAGCATCGCTCGACTTTCAGACCGACGCAACGTTGGCGGCAAGCCTGTATAGCTCCAAGACCGGCAAGCCGCTGGATGGAGTGGCGTACGCCGATCCAGAGGTGCTCGCTGCGTTGCTCGCCATCACTGGGCCGCGGCCACTGCCATTACTGAAGACCACAATTGATGCAGGCAACGCCGTCGAGTTCCTCACGCTTGGCCAATACACCGCTTACGACCAACAGACAACTGGTCAAGGTGCCCTCGAAGACCTCACGAAAGACATCTTCCAAACGTTCACCGCAACCACGCTTCCCGGACCTAAGCGGCTTGCCGATCTCTTCTCGCCGCTCGTAAGTACCGGCCGCCTTCGCTTCATCAGCATCCACCCTGAGGACGAACGGCTCCTCAACAGACTTCGAGCGAACCGGCCGGTCGCAGCCGTTCGAGGTGCCGACTTTCTGGCTGTCACCAACCGGAATGCGAATCCTTCCAAAATCGATCGCTTTCTCCGCAGAACAGTGTCCTACTCAGCAACCTGGGATCCAGCCACTGGCGAGGTCAGCTCAACCGCCTCCGTGATCCTTCAGAATGAGGCACCAACAAGTGGCCTACCCGCATATGTCATCGGGAATCAACAAGGCGAGCCTGATGGATCGAACGTCACCGACGTCGCAGTTCTGTCACCTTTTGAGCTCTCTGAGGTGACAATCAACGGCGAGCAGGTTGCCACAAACTCCCAGCGAGAACTCGGCTACTGGCGACATGAAGCCCGAGCCGTCATTCCGCCTGGCGGCACCCTGACCCTGAAGTATCACCTCAAAGGCCAAGTGGCGGTCGGCGACCTTTATCGCCTCGACGTGGTAAAGCAACCGACGCTGATTCCCGAATCGACACAGATCAGCCTCACTGCCCGCGACAGCGACCTAGAGCCCGGAGATGGCGTCACCGTTGCCGAGAACGTGGCTACCATCACTCTGAGCGAGAATCAGCACTCAACGATCGCTCTCCGCGCGATCTAGCTGAGCAATTCTCTCGAATCTGCCCATTTGCGCTTTACTGAGAGCCCAGAATCGATGAGACTCTATGACGGGGTTGGAAATCTCCTGTGCAGTGACCCCACAGTCGACATTTCAAGGCGGACTCTCTCGTGAAACGAACACTCAAAGCAGCGGTGGTTATCGGGCTACTTGGTCTCCCTCTTGTGGGGATTGCCAGTCCGGCGTCAGCCGCGCCGGCTGCTCCCGCCGTTGCGAGCTGTTCGGAATATGCACCCACCGGCATCTCACTCTCTCAAAGCACGATTGTGCCAGGCTCCACCGTTACGGTCAGCGGGACAGCAGCCCCCGGAGACACGGTGACCATTTCATTGCTGGTCCCAGGGGGTTCACCCATCACACTCGGCACAGCGACGGCCGGATCGAATGGCAAGTTCTCTGCCACAGTCACCGTTCCGGCGAACCTTCCTGAAGGGACCTACACCATCTCGGTGACCTCCCCGTACTGCCCGAATCCTGCAACCGCAACAATCATTGTCCGTTACCCGACGGGCGAGTGCACCGGCGCGAAGACCATCACCCAAAAGCGTGGCGACGTTGTCGAGTGGAAGCTGCTGAACAAGCAGTTCGACAAGTCCAAGCCAATCACGGTGTCAATCGTGCCAACAAGCCCCGGCCAGCCGACGGTGGTTGTGTACACAGGCCCCTACCCGAACCCAGACAAGATCACGTTCACGATCCCGTCCACAATGATTGATGGGACCTACAAAATCGTGGAGACCGGAACCGACAAGTCTGGCCAGATTGTCAGTAGCCGCTGCGGAACCCTGATTGTGTCCGGAGGCGCTGGCGGAACATGCACCGGCGGAACCACCTACTACTTCGAAGAAACTCGACTCTCCACGTGGAACCAATACACGGCGATTGTCCCTGTTTCACTGCCTGCAGGCACCTACTTCATCTCCGATGCCCTGTCCCGAGACGGCTACGCAGGTCGCGAACTCGTAACCCAGCTGTCAGAAATCTGGGAGGTCGAGTTCCTCAACGCTGCGGGGGAAGTCGTTGCCACCTCAGGCCACACTGCCGACCTTCCGGATAACGTAGCTAGCACCTCATGGCACGGCCCGCTCGGCACAGTTGTCCTACCAGCAGGCGTGGTTGGCGCACGAGCCCACCAACGGCCCGACATCTTCCCAGACGGCACGCCCAACTCTTCGGTACCGGTAAGTTTCACTATCTGTCACGCAGACACTGGCAATACCGGCAACACCGGGAGCACGGGCAATACGGGCAATACCGGCAACACCGGGAGCACCGGCAACACCGGCAACACCTGTACCACGCCCGTGAAGTATGTGCTGCCGGCGAATCGACTTGCTGTTTCGCTCACCTCGGTCTCGCCAACTCTGAGCGCCAACATTCCTGCAGGAACACACACAATCACTGAGGCTGTCAGCCAAGATGGCTATGCGGGCCGCCAAGGAGTCACCCAAACCTCTGAGATCTGGGACCTCCAGTTCCTGAGCGCATCCGGCGCAGTCCTCGCAACCTCGGCTCACACCGGAGACGTTCCCGACCGCCAGCGTGATGCCAGTTGGGTCGGCCCGCTTGGCACTGTCACCCTGCCCGCCGGAGTCGTCGGCGTGAGGGCGCACCATCGACCAGACGTGTTCCCCGATGGAACCGACAACTCAGTGGTCGCCACGAGCTTCTCTCTCTGCCTCAATCCTGTCGGCGGAACCGGCACGACGGGCAGCACCGCTGCTCCAACCACTGCTGTGCCGGTCCAACCAAAGCCGACTTCAGGTGTACAAACTGTTGACACTTCAGGTGTGCTTGGCGCCGGGCTGGATCGAGCAAACGGAGCAGTTGGAAGCACCAGTGCAACGACCAGCGGTTCGAGAGTTGCGGGCACCACGACCACACGGGTTGGCAGCACCAATCTCGCAATCACAGGTTCCACAGTCCGGCCACTGATCGTGCTAGCGAGTCTGTTGGTGGCAATCGGCTCACTCGTGCTCCTCGGTCGCCGACGTCGCACCGAGCGCTAGTCATCACCCACACCATCACATAGCGCCCGTTGCTTCGCACCGCCGCTATGGCAGAACGACGCTATGGTGACTACAGTGGCGAATCGGTTCTGCGGGTGTAGTTCAATGGTAGAACGGCAGCTTCCCAAGCTGCATACG
>DORQ01000031.1:0-3877 GCA_003514205.1 Acidimicrobiaceae bacterium | reverse complement strand
ACCCGCTCTGTTCGAAACCCCTGCCACGGCGGGGGTTTCGTCGTTGCTGGAGGCGGAGATGCCGGGCCGCTCGATGGTGCACAGATGGTGCACCGGAGTCGTCGGAGGCTCGCCGGACTCGCGTCTCCCTGCACTCGGCCAGTCGATCCCGGCCACCGGCCTAGTATCCTGATGGAAAGCGAAAGAGGCACTCAACCGAATCAACGGCATTTCGACTCCGGTGGCGGGGGTCCAGTGGATCCCAAAGGAACTTGACACAACGGTCGTTGCTCGCGTGTTCAGTCGACTAAAGGACCAGCGGGTGCTCCACGCCAGGTCGCCTGATCTTGAGATCCCACAATGGTCGGTCGACTCAGTCCTCGAGATCCGGCGCATGCTCGGAGACGAGATCGCAGCTGCGCCGAGCGATGAAGTCCTGTCGCATATGAACGGCATGCGAGGGTCATGCCGCCAGTTCCTTGATGCCATGCAGAAGATGAATCTCGATCGACGGGAGGGAGATCCGGCCTACCCCCGGATGTGGGGCGACATGGGTTGGAATGAGCAATGGGAGTTCGGCCAGGCGCTCGGCGCACTTCAAGGCCTGTTCGGCATGCACATTCTCCAGCTGAGCGCCATGTGCAAGGTCGACGTGCCGCCGGAGCTCGACGGCATTCTCCCGTGGACGCCCGACTGAGGCCGGGTATTATTCGGGCATGGGAAAGAAGCGCGACGCTGAGCATCGGCGACAGAAGTACCTGATCGACAAGTACCTCAGAATCAGGACCATTGACCGGGTCCGGCAACACTTTCCCGAGGACGATGGCTGGTACGAGGTGAGGACGGCGGTCGACCAGCTCCGAGGCGCAAACGAGGTCCTGGACTTCCTCGATCGGTCAGGTCGCGATCCCTATCGGACCTTTGCCGACATAAAGGCGACCCTCTTCCAGGCCCGAGAGGGACTCGCGTACACGCGGCAGTCCCTCGATAAAACGGGTTTCCTTCCCCTACTCGATGATCACCTCGACATCGTGATGAGGTCCGTTCGTTCATCGGCTCTCCCGGATGATGAGTCTGAAATGCTTCGCGCTCTCGGATTCACTGAACTCGCTGCGGTCGTTGACGAGTTGGTCGACCTCCTCGGCGACGAATGGCGGGCTGGCTCGGCGCGAGGGCAAGGCGTCGCCAGAGAGTTCGGGCAGCACTCAGCCTCTGGCACGCTCGACTCAGCCATTTCGGCGGTCGAGCGGCACCACCAGGAGCTCCAGGAGGCGGCGCAGCGCTCCGAAGCAGACGTGGCACCACCAGCGCAGCTGTCCCTTCCGACCAAGGAGCGCCGCTGGTGGAAGGGTCTCGGCCAAGTAGTTCAGGGTGCGAGCATCGCTGTCGCTGACGTTGGGATGGCGGTCGGCGCATTCAAGTTCCCCGTGTCACCGGAGACCCAGACCTACGGAGCGGTGGTTTCCGTAGCAGCTGGCGTGGGCACGATCATGAATGGCGTCGGCGACCTCTGGGGCGAATAGGGCGACTCAGCTCTGCCGACCGAGCATCTAGTTCGTCAGGTTGATCGTGCCCAGGTACCAATAGAAGCACCAGTCCAAGAACGGTTCGTCGTACTGGTCTCGCTGCCTCTGGTTGCGGTGACGCAGGTTGAACTCGTTCGCGATCTGGAAGAGCGCTCCCTCATCCTTCCTCAGTAACTCCACCTTGATGAGGTCACGACGGGACTCCAATACGCCCGCCAGGGTGACAATCGCCGCTCTCTTCTCGACCTTCGTACTCGCTCGTCCTCGAAAGGTCGCTATCGCGTGATGGACCTCATCGACGTCCTCGGCGGGTGTGGCGGCGAGAACCTCGCCTGCAAGCACTTCGACACCCACAGGCGTCGCCCGGATGATCCGGCCGATATCCTCACCATCGCTGGCCATCTGGACGCCCAGCCCCGAGTTCACGAGGACTTGGTTCATTCGCCATCGATACAGCCGTTGTCCGGACTGGCGATCGTAGGCACGTGGATGGAAACCGCATCCTGCATAGTTGTGGAAGCACCCGCTCGTCGGACGCGCCGCCAAGTCGTGCATGACTTCGATGAAGTCGTAGAGATCATCCTCCGTCCACGGATCGCGAGTCTTCGTTAAGTAGCCCTTTCCCACGGCAGCATCAAGCACGTCTTCGAGCGTCCGCGACGACTCGCCGTGGTTGTCCACGCAGTCGAAGCCAAGAATCTGAGCGAACCAGTGCTCTCGCTCGAAGTCGCTCACCAACGCACGAACGCGCCGTAGGACCGTTTGAAATTCGGTGATCGCTATTGTCTCGGTCGCCTGCGAACGTTGAGACCAGTGGCGTCGAGGGCGCTCCTCCGATGGCAGCTGCGGAATGTCCTCAATCAATTCATCGAGCCAAAGAATCGCCCACATCAGAACGGCTCCGCGTCGTAGTAGGTCGATGCTGGACGCTCACGTTCCTTGCGGAACTGCTCGATCGGCACGTCCGAGCCGAACACCTGGCGCGGACCAACTCCACATCCTCCTGCCACGCTGGAGACACGCCCTCACGTCTCCCACGGGCGGCAAGCTCGCCAATAACGTCCTCGAACAGGTCAGCGGGCCAAAGGAGTCGGAAGTCAGGATGGTTGGCCAACTTGCCCACGTCACTCTCACCTATCCGGGGGAGGCGACACGGTCCACCCTTGCGCCGCGAGCGATTCGGCCGCGCTCTCCTGGTGTCGACGTACGGCAGCTTTCACTTGGATCGCGTCCCACAGTTCCCGGTGCTCGTCTAGCACGTCTCGCCAATTATCGCGAGGTGTGGCCATCTCTTCAGTGACGACGAACTCGATCAAGTCCTCCAGCGTTGGACGGAACCGGCGGCCGCCGACGGGAAGATGCAGGTCTCGCAACTTGCGAGAATCTCGGTCTTCGCCGAGGTAGATAAGGTCGAGATCATCCCTGCTTCCCGACACATGAAGATGGCAGCCTGGGTACTGGTTCGCGGGATTGCGTATGTAGTCGATCCCGAGCACCAGCTGGTCGTCCGCCATTTCCTCGGAGGTGTAGAGGCTGAGCGTGCTCCGCGTCATCGTCAGGTGAACTTGCTCTGGATCCCAGTCGTATGAATGTTGCAGGTACAGCCAGACGCAACGCTTACCGGACACCCCGAGAACGAACGGCTTCGGGTTCGGTGCTTTTGACGTAACTCCACAACCCATGACGGTGTAACCCGCAGGCGTAGTAATCGATGAAATGCGGATCCCGTCCGCGACGGTCTTGTTGAGCAGTACGGATGTCTGGGCTGCGAACGAACGCGCTTGGTCCTCGAGACCCATCCGTGGCGATCGATCAGCCGCGGCCTAGGCCGGTGATGAGGAACCAAGCTCGACGCTGCGCTTCGGTATCGAAGCGACCACGCTCAGCGAACTCTCGGAGAGTCGCAAGGTCGACGCCGGTAACACGAACCGTCTCGTCCACGAGCGCGTCAACTTCCTCGTCAGTGATGGAGTCGCTCGAGTCATGTGATGTGGCGGCAGACATTGGCCCTCCCTGGGCTTCTATTGTACACGTCAGTTGTCCGTGAGCATCGCAGGCACCGCTGACATTCTCGGCCGCCGTCGCCACGGCAGACCTCGCGAGAACCCCACTCCAGTTCGCTGGGGCCGACCTGCCAGTCGTCAGTCGTCAGTCGTCAGTTTGTCGACTAACTCATCTGCTTGCAGATCGGCGAGTCTGATAACGTGGATCTTTGCGATGATCTCGGCGTCGCCGGTTCGGGCGGTGTGCTGGTAGCGGAGCGACGCATCCTGCGTCGAGTGATCGAGCCTCGCCATCAGCTCCTTCGTCGCTCCGGTCGACGCGGCCATCGTGCCCGCGGCATGGCGGAGGTCGTGGAGCGTGAACTCCGT
>DORQ01000143.1:4211-6119 GCA_003514205.1 Acidimicrobiaceae bacterium | reverse complement strand
GGCCGATCTCGACGCGCTGAAGGAACTGTTGCAACTGATGTTGGTCCCCGTGTTGATCGAGCGAGGCCAGTCGTTTATGGAGCCAACGGAATCGACGTCACGTTCATTGAGTAGGTGACCGATGGCGAGCCGGGAGAGCCCGGAGTACCCGGCGAGGAACCCGCTGCGCGACCTGTCGCGACAGTGTCGCTGCATGTCGTCATGCCAAAGGGCAAATTCCCGGTGAGCGTGATCGACGCGGTGCCGGCGGCTCCCGTTGTGCTCGTGGGCGTGCCGATTGCCTGGGTGACGCAGCCGTTCAGCGAGAACGTGGCGAGTTCCAATCCTGAGACACCATTCCCAAAGGCGTCTGATGCCTTAATGACTACTGGTTGCGCGAAGTTGGTGAGCTCCACTGTGGACTGGCCAGCGCCACTAACAACAGCCACGTTGGTCACAGGACCAGCTGTCACGGTGAGGCTCACGACTGCGGGTTCGGTTGGGCCGTTTGCATTCGAGGCGGAGGCCAGCAACTTCAGCGTTCCAGCTGAGGTATTCGCAGCGGGGGTGAAGGTGAGCGTGCCCCCAGGTCCAGTGGTCGCTGGAGTCGCAAGCCCGCCCGCAATTCCAGCGCCGCCCACAGAATCAGCGGTGGACAGGTTCACAACGGCACCTTCGATCCCATCACCAAAGGGATTGAGAACGCGCACGGTCACCGCTGGAAAGAACGTTCCGGCTGCTGTCGATACGTCAGCTTTGGAGACTAGCTCCACCTTTGTCGGCGTCTTCGCGAAGATGACCCGTGCTGCCTCGCCGAAGGTCAGTGTCTTGGTCCAACGCCCGCCTCTGCAGAACAGAACATGTGTTGAGTCGCGGGCTGCAGGTGAGTTTGCGACGCAACGGGTCCCTGCCCTCACGATGTTGCAGGAGGACAGCGAGGTCAACCTGCGCGCCTTATTCCGTAGCGCTTGTGTCTAGTTGGGCAACCAGCTTTGGCGGAGCAGTCTGTCGATACGACTCCTCAATGAGTTCCGCCACTTCCTCCCAATCGGTTGTCGATTCCGCAAGGTCGGTGGCGAGCCATCCGTATGGACCCCAGTAGGCCGGAGTGAAAAAGCGGGGATCCTGAAGAAGCGCCACCGACTCGGCTGGATGAGGCATGAAGATCATTGCGGTGTCGCGACGACCATCGTGGTGATCCCCCTTGGTGGTCGCGCCGTAGA
Source organism: Acidimicrobiaceae bacterium (assembly GCA_003514205.1). Classification (GTDB taxonomy): domain Bacteria; phylum Actinomycetota; class Acidimicrobiia; order Acidimicrobiales; family Microtrichaceae; genus UBA11034. The sequence goes on along the minus strand of DORQ01000143.1, from coordinate 4,917 downwards.
TGACGAAGATCTTCTTCGTGAAGAAGCAGGGTCGACCATGGGAGACCTTCTCTGCTGCAGCGGGGAGGGCAAGTGCAAGAGCGCGGACTCGTGCGAGAACCGGATCCGAGTCGTCAAACATGATCTCGTGTGCCATACGGTGACCGTAGTCGGCCATGGCTCCCCTCGATCGGCTCCTAGACTTCATCGATGGCAGCAGTTGTGCCCTGGGGGTCACGGTGACGACAGACATTCGGATTGAGGATTTGGCAGAACCGCGTCGGAATGCCGCCGAGCAGTCGATCTATGAGATGTCGCTCTCCATGGAGGTGGATCTCAATCCCGATCTCCTCGTCGCAGCTGCACACCGCCGAACCGGACTCGAGGATTTCGGTGACCCAAGGCTGCTTGACCGTCTGGCTGCGCAGGTGGTCGCCGTGGAGGCAGATACCGGTCTCTCAGGGCTCGGGCGCTTTCTGATTCGCCGCCGACTCGTTGGTCTGCTTGCGGCGCGGTTGCGATTGGAAGACTTCGTTCGGCGCCATCCAGATGCTCTCGATGTTGAGTTGGAGCCGCCGATCATCGTGGTTGGGCTGCCACGATCGGGCACTACCCATCTGGTAAATCTGCTCGCGACCGACCAACGATTTCGGTCGTTGCCCTGGTGGGAAGTGGCGGAGCCGATTCCAGTGTTGGGCGACGGTCCCGGCCGCGATGGAATCGATCC
>DORQ01000143.1:1253-3927 GCA_003514205.1 Acidimicrobiaceae bacterium | reverse complement strand
GGGTGGCGGGATCACGCGGAACGGCTCGACCAATTCGCTCACTACGCGTTTCTACGGCGCGAACTACAAGTGCTGAGCTACCTGCGGGGACCGAATCGCTGGGTGTTGAAATGTCCTCAACATCTTGAGCGTCTCGGTCCGCTGATGGAAACCTTTCCCGCTGCAACGGTTGCGTTCACTCTGCGCGACCCGGTGGCGGTGCTTCAATCGGCGATCACGATGCTGGCCTACGGCGACCGCAACCGACGTGTGCACATCGAGGCCGAGCAACTCGCGGAGTACTGGGCCGATCGCGTGGAGCGGCTCCTTAACGCCGCTGTGCGCGACGCTCATCTGATTCCTGAGAACCAACGTATCGATGTCGAATTCGGCGAGTTCATGGGTGACGATGTGGCCATGGCAAGCAGAATCATTGAGATGGCTGGTCTCGAGGTCACCGACACCGTGCGCTCCGGGTTGGCGTCCTACGTCAACGCAAACCCGCGAGGCAAGGACGGTCGCGTTGTGTACAACCTCCGCGAAGATTTCGGGCTCGAACCTGAGGCCTTGTACGAGCGGTACTCCTTCTACTTCGATGCGTTCCCGCAGATTCGAAAGGAGGTTCGCTGATGGCTGGGATTCACCGAACTCGACCCGGAGCTGCGGACATGGCAGGTGCCACTGGGGTCACCGCCGTTGCGTGCGGCGACGGTGTGTGGATGTCGCCTGGCTGGTCAAATAGCTACATGCTGGCCACCGATGAAGGCCGGGTGATTATCAATACCGGCATGGGCTTTGAGGGGCCACTCCACCGGCGTGCCTTCGACGCGATCGACACCTCGCCCGTGAGAGCGGTGCTACTGACCCAAGGTCACTTCGATCACGTTGGCGGGATCGACGTCGTCAAAGATGCCGCCAGCGAGGTGGTTGCTCAGGCGAACTTCACCATGTGGCGAGACGACAATGAGCGTCTTGAGACATTCCGTTCCCGCAACTCTGCGTTCGCGTTCATGGATGCCATCATCGCCGCAATGGAGTACGCACGCTCTGTCGGTGTCGGCGCAGTGCCCCAAGGTCGGCCCGAACCGACGCTGCTCGTGCAGGACCGCCTCAGCCTGAACATCGGCGGTCGTGAGTTGGAGCTCATTGCCACCCCGGGTGGTGAGACCTTCGACTCCATGGTGGTGTGGCTGCCGGAGACTCGAACCCTCCTCTCTGGCAACTTGTTCGGCCCGCTGTTCGGTCACGTTCCCAACCTCGTCACCATTCGAGGAGACCGCTATCGAGACGCGTTGACCTACATCGACTCGCTCAATCTTGTCGCCGAGCTGGCGCCGGAAGTCCTGATCACCGGCCATTTCGACCCGGTCCGCGGGGCGGAGCAGATCCTCGAAGAAGTCCAGGCCATGCAAGAGGCGATGAGGTGGGTGCACGACCGAACGGTCGAGGGAATGAACGCTGGCGCCAATGTGCACACACTCATGAGCGAGATCCGAGTCCCCGACCACCTCGATGTAGGCGAGGGTTACGGCCAGACCAAATGGAACGTCCGGGCAATCTGGGAGAACTACGCAGGTTGGTTCCACCATCGGTCAACCACTGAGCTCTACGGCGTCGCCCCACTCGCTATCGCTGGCGATTTGGTAGCGCTCGCCGGGCCCGAAGCCCTGCTGGTCGCAGCTCGGGATCATCTCGGTGCAGGCAGGGCCGTGGAAGCGCTGCAACTCACCGACATTGTTCTCGCCGCCAATTCGAGCGCCACAGATTCGATCGGCACCGATTCGAGCAGCACTGGTTCGAGTGTGGCAGAGGCGAAACAGGTCGCCATCACCGCTCATCAACACCTCCTCGACAACACCAACAACTTCTGGGAACGCGCCTGGCTGCTGCGGTCCATCGCGAAACTGGAGCGGCCATGACCTCAACTGCAACCTTCGACTTCAAGGGCGCCAACGTGGTCGTCACTGGTGGCACCAGCGGGATTGGCTTTGCCATTGCTTCCGGGTTTGCTGCTGCCGGTGCTGAGGTGGTGGTCACCGGCACCCGTAGCTCAGTCGAGGAATATGACCTCGACCTGTCGGGGTTCCGCTTCGAGCAGTTGCAGATCACCGATCCTGAGTCGATCGACGCGCTCGTGGCGTCGCTCGGAACGCTCGATGTTCTGATCAACAATGCCGGAGCCAACCTGCCTGGCGGGCTCGACGAGTGGAGCGCTGAAGGGTTCGCTGCCTCAGTGGAGATCAACCTCACCGCCCCCATGCGGCTGACGACTGCCTGCAGGCGCTTACTGTTTGCCAGCGAGATGGATGGTGGCGCGAGTGTGGTGAACCTGTCGTCGATGACGGCCTTTCGAGGCACCACCATGGTTCCTGGGTATGGCTCTGCGAAGGCGGGGATTGTGACCTGGACCGCCAATCTTGCGCAACGCTGGGCACGTCGAGGGGTGCGGGTGAACGCCATCGCGCCTGGCGTCATCGAGACGCCCATGACTGCGCCGATGGCGGCTTTTCCCGAACTCCTCGACAGCGAGTTAGCCCATATTCCAATGGGTCGGCTTGGGCGCGCCGAGGAGATTGTAGGGGCGGCGCTCTTTCTGTCCTCCTCGGCGGCGAGCTACGTCACGGGAACCACGCTCGCGGTCGACGGCGGCTATCTCGCCCACTGATCGACCTGCTCAACAACCCTGCTCAACGGC
>DORQ01000143.1:583-1115 GCA_003514205.1 Acidimicrobiaceae bacterium | reverse complement strand
CTGCAAGCATCACATCCACCTACCTGGGGGAGTACACAGTGTTACAAGTGAGAGTTCATGGCCCCGGCGATGTTCGAGTCGACGAGGTTGCCGACCCCGAGCCTGGCCCAGCTGATGCCCTCGTGCGTGTCGCAGCCTGCGGAATCTGTGGCAGCGACCTGAGCTACATCAAGATGGGTGGGGTCGCTGGTCCTGGACCGGAGCCAATGTGTCTCGGCCACGAGATGTCGGGAACGGTGGAATGGGTTGGGCCTGAGGTCACGGCAGTGCGAGTTGGTGACCGAGTAGTGGTACAGCCCGGCTCCTCCGCCAACATCAGCAAATACGGCAGCGGTGGTCCCTTCGGGGGCCTCACTCCGCTGCTTCGGGTGACTGAGCCTGAGCTGCGGCTCCACCGGATTCCTGATCACGTCCCGCTCGATGTCGCTGCGTTCGCTGAACCCCTCGCCGTGGGAATGCACGCAGTGGATCAGGCCGAGGTACGTGCCGGAGACGGGGTTGTGGTGTTTGGCTGCGGCCCCATCGGGCTGGG
>DORQ01000143.1:0-284 GCA_003514205.1 Acidimicrobiaceae bacterium | reverse complement strand
TCATTGAGGCATCAGGTTCCGATCAAGTCATCCTCGACGTCATCGATCACGCTGCTGTCGGGTCGAAGCTTTCTGTGGTCGCGCTGCACTACCGGCCGATCAAGGTCAGCTTCCTGATGCTGCTCATGAAGGAGCTCACGCTGCGTGGCTCCATTGAATATCCGCCGCGTTTTCAAGACTCCATCGATCGGCTCGCGCGCCGCGAGCTCGCCTAGCTGATGACTCATCGCTTCGAGATCGATCAGCTCGATGAGGCGTTGGAAACACTGAGTGGCTCGAAGGGC
>DORQ01000012.1 GCA_003514205.1 Acidimicrobiaceae bacterium | reverse complement strand
ACTGGCACTGGCATTGGCACTGGCGCAGCCGGAACCGAGATGACCTCGCCATCCTCGTTCGTCGCGACTGGCACTTCATTTCTCGGCGCCCGGTATCCCTCAGCAGGAGCGCCATCCACCCAGGCGAAAAACCCAGGCTGGACGCCGATCGAATCAGTTGCTTCACCGCGAAACTCGAGTTCGAAGGCACGGGCCATACCAATGCCGTCTTCGTGCATCTCGAATCCGCCGTACGTTTCGGCGCTCGGAAAGGGAAGCCCTGCACAGAGGTAGTACTCATCTGCAGCGAACACCATGGGGCGGCCAAGTATGCGTTGGAAGATCGGCTGCCATTCTTCGACCAGTTGGCACACGAACGCAGCCTCCTCCACAGTGTGGGCTCGCATTCGCGGTTCCTTGTTGAACTTGCTGATGCCGAGGGGGACGAGCGCCACATCGGCCAATTCCGGATACTCGTCGAGGATGCCGCACAGAGTTTCTTCGAGCACCTGACCATCGTTGAGACCAGGGCAAACCACAATTTGGCCGTGCACCTCAATGCCATGGTCGAGAAGCGCTCTCAACCATCGCAAACTCATGGCACCCCGCTTGTTGCGAAGCATCTCGTTTCGCTTCTCAGGGTTTGTGGCATGAATTGACACATAGAGGGGCGAGAGGCCCTCAGTAATCACCCGCTCGAGATCTGCCTCGGTAAACCGGGTCAGCGTGGTGAAATTGCCGTAGAGGAACGACAGCCGATAGTCGTCATCTTTGAGATACAGGCTCTTTCGCATCCCTTTGGGGAGCTGGTAGATAAAGCAGAACTCGCAGTGGTTGTCACAAGTTCGAACTCGGTCGAACACCGCAGAGGACACCTCAATGCCTAACGGCTCGCCCGGCTGCTTCGCTACCTCGAATTCGAGTTCGAGTCCACCTCGGTCGATAGCAAGCAGCACGTCGGGCTCATCGGTCAGCACCCGATACTCGATCACATCTCGAATCGGTTGACCGTTGATGGTCAGAATTGAATCCCCAGCGAGGACACCGGCTATCGCTGCTGGGCTTTCCTCTGCAACCGAAACCACCTGTGCCGAGGACATCACCCCACAGTACTAGCCGCAGATACGCGAGCCGCACGAGCAGCCAGCCCACCAGCCCACGAGCAGCTGATCCAGGAGCCGCACTAGCCTCCGATCTGAGATCCGGTTGTGCTGTCTGACTCAGCGCCCGTTGTCCGGCGAAGTTCGGTCCGAACCAGCTGAACCACGGCACCGATACCGGCAAGGGTCATCAGCCCGAGGCCAAGAGCGGCCCAGCCCCAGGCGCTCATCTGAATCGCGCCAAGCTGATGGAGTAGCACCACTATCGCCTCGACGAAGAGCAGCGCTCCAGCGATGAGTGCAAAGAGATCAAGGTCATGGGAGTTCATGGGTTCCTTTCAGGAATTCGAAGTTGCGGGAATCGAGAGTGGCGCCGCGGTGGCTGTGGCTGCCGGAGAGGGCGAGACTGCCGGGGAGGGCGAGACTGCCGGAGAGGGCGAGACTGCCGGGGAGGGCGAGACTGCCGGGGAGGGAGCGACTTCCGGCGGCGATACGAGCGGCGGAACCGTCTCGCCACCCACCTCGGGCGGATACCCGCCATACGGATCGGGAATGCTGGTCTGGGGCGGGTCCTTCAGCACTCCCCCACTGGCCTCAATCTCCAGCGTCGAACACAGTTCATACTTCCCGATGCGGTTCCAGCAGACTGGGGAATTCGATGTGCCAAATGGTGCCTCCCGGCAGTCCACAACGACTCCGTCGGGGTACTGGCTGTCAGAAGTGGGGAAACAGACGGCCACGCGCCGGTCTACCGGCAACTCGTTGCAGGGTTGCATCACGCCAACTGAACCACCCGCCTCGATACATACTTGGGTTGGGTCCATCACCTGAGGAGGGTCGCCCGCCCAGACCGGGTAGTACAAGTAGGCATTTCCCAGACCGACACGAAGGTTGATCGTCAGGATTGGACCAGAGTCGCCCAGATCCAGGCGGCGACCCGATTGCACAAACGAAGAGATCTCCGGACTTGGGATGGACGTGTTGGACCAGGACAGCGGCCAACTCCCGACATCGAAGGTAGGGCTGATCTCTTCCGAACTTCCTGATTCCCGGAATAGTTCGCTCAACGTGGCTGGCGTCACGACGGAGCCCTTTGTTGGAAACGCAGCAGTTCCCACGAGATCGGCGAGTTCAGGATAGTTCGTCACCAGACTGGCGAGATCGGGTTGCATGAGCGAGGCTGAGCCCAACCCGACCTCCGTATTCACTCGCACCCGCCCAGATCCTGGCAACCGGAGATGCAGATCACCGAAGTTCTGATCGATCGATATCTGCTGATCGTTGGTGAGCTCCAATCCGGAGAAGTCATACATCCCACCAACGACGTAGTTGCCGTTGTCGTCGGTCTCGTCACTGCTGCCCAGCACCTCAATCGCGCCCAACGCTTCCAGTTGTTGCTGAGTTTGGACACGCACTGCACCGTTGCCCATTCGGCTATGCAAACGGATATCCAACAGGGGAAGCAAACCCAGGAGCAGCCCGAGTGGTACGGCGATCAGCACCAGCCCACGTGCACGACCGCGCCAGGCCGACACGAGCAGCCCCGCTGCGAGCGTGCCGAGGAACACCGCTGCCACAACCCCGGGGCCGAGGTTGGCAGTCCCAGTGACGCGAAGGATCGCAAACGCCAGGAGCAAGAGAAACCCGACAAGCAGTGTGAGCG
>DORQ01000144.1:17283-21064 GCA_003514205.1 Acidimicrobiaceae bacterium | reverse complement strand
GAGTCAAACGTCACAGACTGACCATTCTCAGACGCTACCTAGATGGAGAGCAGTGAACGGGTCCTTCTACCCTTCCCACTGACGGTGGGCACGGCCCATCATGGCCTTGTCGGGAGTTTCCACAAACCCGTTGGTACCGCGCCATCGGCTTGATTCCTCACGAGGAGTGCTCATGTTCGCCAGTGTCGGAGATCGGCTCATCATTAAGGGACACAAGGTCCACGAACCGGACCGTGATGGAGAAATTCTTGAAGTCCGTGGCCAGAATGGCGCGCCTCCCTACTTGGTCCGCTGGGGCGACACTGGGCAGGAGGGGCTTGTCTATCCTGGCACTGATGCAGAAATCGAACACTTCGAGCACAACGACTCCTAGAACAGGTTCGCCGCAGCTGCACTCGCCAAACCGTTCCACTGGGCGGTACACCGTTCCGGTACGCTGCAGCAATGGCAGATCTTCCGCTCTTTGCGACTCAACTCGTCGGCTCGTGGTGCAAGCCCCATTGGCTCTGCGACCACAGCCTGGTCTACGGCAAGGAGGGCACCTGGTGGAAAATTCCTGAGGCCGACTTGGCCGAGGCCCAAGACGACGCGGTGCTCCTGGCAATCGCGGACCAGCACCGGGCAGGACTGAGCATCCTCACCGACGGTGAAGCTCGCCGCCAAACCTTCTCAGGCCACTTCTACAGAATCTCCGGAATCGATTCTGAGGACCAAGGCGCCGTCACCAACTTCGCTAACGACGTGGGCGAGTTTCTCACCATGAAACCGCGTCCCACCCCTGCGGCCGATGCACCACCGCCAGCATTCACTCAACCGCGGGTGGTTGGGCCGTTGCAGTGGAACGCGCCAATTCTTGGTGCCGACACCACCTTTCTTCGCAACCACACTGACCGACTCACCAAGGTGACGTTGATCGGCCCCACAACGTTGGCGCTGCGTCTCGTGGATGAGCACTACGGATCGCTTGAAGCGGTCGCGTTCGCCCTCGCCGATGTGTTGAACCAGGAGGCGAAGGCACTTGTCGCCTTAGGAGCAGACATCATCCAAATTGATGAGCCCGAGGTGCATTTTCGCTACAGCCAGGTCGCCGCCTTCGCCACTGAGGCACTGGATCGCACACTCGCAGGCGTGAACGCTCACACCATGGTGCATGTGTGTTACGGGTACTCGAAGAACATCGCTGAGAAGCGTTCGACTCCTGTATATGCGAGCGCGTTGGAGCTACTCGCTGCCTCCAAGGTTGATGACATCTCTCTTGAGTATGAACAGCCGAATCACGGGCCTGAGCTTCTGGAGCACACCGGGACAAAAGGGTTGGCGCTCGGCCTGCTCAACCTCGACACTGAAGCGCCGGTCGAATCAGTGGAGCACATTGTCTCGCGAGCTACCGAAGCTATCGGGGTGATCGGTCCTCAGCGGTTACGTCTCGCCCCAGATTGTGGAATGTGGTTCCTCCCCCGAGACCACGCGACTGCAAAGATCTCCGCTCTGGAACGTGCCGCTCAGCGATTGCGCGAGACTACCCAGTAGCGACCCCGCAACACGCGCGACGTAGCTGCTCTTCGATCCTCACCCACGGCGCGGATCGAAGAGCCCAAGCTCAGCGACCCGAAAGATCTCCCAGTGCAGCCTTCGCAGCCGATGTCCGGTACCTCAGGCACCTCCACAAGCGCCCTCGGCGTGATCATTTTGACCGTCTTCATCGACATGCTCGGTGTGGGCATTCTGATTCCCGTAGTGCCTCAGCTGCTCGGCAATCCGCGGTCACCGAACTACTTGCTTCCTGACGGGTGGACCTACTCTCAGGGCCTCATTTGTCTCGGCTTTCTCATCGCTTCATATCCGCTCGCCCAGTTCGTCTCAACACCGATTCTCGGCCAGCTCTCCGACCGATTTGGGCGTCGCCCGGTGCTGATCATCTCCCTCACCGGGAGTGCACTTGGATACGGGGTGTTTGCCATAGGAATCATCACCAAGAACATTCCATTGCTGTTTATCTCGCGGACCTTTGACGGCATCACCGGCGGAAACATCTCAGTGGCTCAGGCCGCGGTGGCCGACATCTCGACCCCAGAGAATCGAACCAAGCACTTCGGGCTTGTCGGAGCCATGTTCGGCCTTGGGTTCATTCTTGGGCCCTATATTGGCGGCAAGCTCGCTGTCCCAGACACGACGGTGCTCAGCGCGTTCGGCAAGCAGCTCTTCACCACGCCGCACTGGTTTTCGGCAGCGACACCCTTTTGGTTCGCCGCGATTCTGTGTCTGATCAATGTGGCGGCGCTCAGCCTCCGACTCCCCGAGACGCTCCACACCAAGCAACACGGCCTCGCTATTGCCTGGAACCGATCGCTTCTGAACATCAGCGATTCCCTCAAGATTCCGCGTGTGAAGTCAGTCGTCCCAGCGGTATTTCTCTACGGCGCAGGGTTCACCTTCTTCACTACCTTTTTCAGTTTGTTCATCACGCAAAAACTGGGATTCCGAGAGAACAACGTCGGTGACTATTTCGCGTACATCGGTATCTGGATCGCGATCACCCAAGCAGTGATCGCGGGCAAGCTCGCTGCGAAGTTTCCCGACTGGAAGATCATCCGAGTGGTTCTCCTGCTCCTGCCGTTCGCAATACTGCTGACCTTTCTCCCGTCCAACACGACACAGCTGCTGCTGATTACCCCTTTCATTCCGATTTGCGTCGGTCTCGGTATGGCGAACATCACCTCCATGATGAGCCGGCTCGCCCCTCCGGAGAGGCAAGGTCAGATCTTGGGCATCAATGCCAGCGTCAATGCTCTGGCTCAGGCAATTCCCGCTGCACTCACTGGCTTTCTCGGCGGCATCAATCGCAATGTTCCAATCCTGGCCTCGAGCATCACCATCGGCCTCGGGGCGATTGCGTTTTGGGTGATGTTCAAACCCGACTCGGCAGATACTGCAACCTCGGGGTCCGACTCGCCGGCGCCCGCTAGCTCGCACTCCAGCTAGGCGCCGCCCACGCCGTTCTTTCTCGATACGGGCGAACCGACGCGCCTATTCTCCTCCCGAAGCAACCTGGCTGGTCAGCAATTCTGCGACAACTCTGGGCGCAAGCAGCGGCGCATCATGTCCGGAGTCGATTTCGAGAAAGTCGTAACCCTCCTCCTCGAATCGCTGCCGCGTGAGCTGGCTTGGGTATCCCGCCGGGGTGTGGGAACAGAACACAAAGGTTGGTTGCAGTGGCGCAGAAGGTGACGAACCTTCCGGACAAGGGTCCAGCTGAGGGCCAAATGGGGTCGCACACAGTCGAGCGTTCACCCAGTCTCGCAGCTCTGCTGATCGGAACCCTTGGACCTCCGACACCGGCGTAGCGGGCAGCCACGCGTCTTCGGCCGGAAGAATGGCCGGATCGATCGGAACCGGGCTCGACACATCAATCGCTCGTTGACCAACAGTGATCTGGGGCGAGTCAATCACCACGGCGTGAGCGACCCTGCCGCCGAGAGAGCCAAGCGCTGCTTGCACCACCACTCCGCCCATCGAATGTCCAACAAGACAACACGACGGGCCTGCTTCAGCAACACAACGTTCAACGGTTCCAACCCAGTCGGACAGCGTGATCCGAGGTCGCGGGACTTCGCCATGTTGCTGTGTGCCCGATCCCATTCCGGGAAGGTCGGGGGCCAGGAGATGATGTCCCAGCTCGCGCAACTCAGTAGCCACGAGGTCCCAGCTCCAGCCGCCTCGAAATGCTCCGTGTATCGCGACAAAGGTGGTCATGAATCTGGAGTGTCAGCTGGGGTTTGGG
>DORQ01000144.1:14288-17149 GCA_003514205.1 Acidimicrobiaceae bacterium | reverse complement strand
GGGGTTTGGGCTGGGTCTTCGAGCTCAAGGGCGAGTGAGAGCACCTGCTTCTGGGGGCTTCGAGGCTCCACGTGCTCGGACAGCCGAGCAATCCACTCTGCGTACTCAGGAATCTGAACCATTGCCTCATAATCCGCAAGTGAATCCCACCAACGGAGATTGATGAAGTGAATTGGGTTCTCCACGTCGCGAACGAGGCGCCGACCACGAAAGCCCGGCTGTGCCGTGTGGAACGACCCAAACTCATCAGCAATCGCGATGTACTGCTGAGCGTGATCCTGCGCATCGAGGCACCACGCGTGGGACAGAACGAGAATCATGTGGTACTCGCACCGACCGCGCTCACGGGTCCACGAAGCAGTACACGCACGCCGCCTGGCGTTTCGATTCGCACCCAGCCGAGCCCGTCCAGACCATGGACAACTGTGCCGATATGGCAGCTCTCTGCCCACTGCGCAACTGCTGAGGGCAACGAATCCACCTCAAGCACGAGAGAGTCAATCCCAGTGCTGAGGTGACCGGTCAGCGGAGCAGCTGAACCCTTGACGACGGCGCCTGGTTCGCCGAGGTCCGAATGGTTGTCGAAGGTCATGAGCTCGAGGCGGATAGGCGCGACCAAGGGATCCGACAGCATGGTCATCGTGATCGGCGTCGGCACCTCCGGCAGCGACAACTCCTCAGCAATCGAAGCATCGGTGAACCCAATGGTGTTTCCAGCTGTCCAGCCAAGGCCGACCCAACGCTGTAGCTCCTCGTGATGCTCGGGAACCACCCACACCACCGAATGGGGTTCAGAAAATCTCGGAGCCTCGACAAGATCACAGACCGACGACCGACGATGGGTTGTCTCGACGAGCACCACTGGCAGTTGCGAGGGACCCTGGATCAGGACTTGACGCATCCGCATCGGCCCAGCGGCGAGCACGCCCTCGCTAGAGACTGCGAATCCAGCAGCCGCCACTTCCGCCACCGCCGAGTCGAGGTCAGTGGTGTAGATATCTAACGCCCGCGGACCGTGCGCCCATCCTTGCTGCGAGAACTCCCGTGATTGTGCAAGTGAGTTGCCAATAATTGGAACCACGCACAGCGTCGCCGAACGAGGGCTCAGCGGGGCAGCGAGCCGTCGAGCTGGTTGCGACACATCAGCTACTCCGAAGAGCACCTTCGATTGTGATTTCGTGAACGAAACCTCACTGATCTGCGCGAACCCAAAGAGCTGCAGAAACGAACTGGTCTCAGCACAGTCCATCGACCCAATGATCACCTCAGCGATCGGGGCCGAGGTCATGTCGGAGACCACTCCAACACTCCAAACAACAGCGTCGCCAATCGATCGCCATCAAACAGCTTCCAGTTCACTGACAGGGAACGTTTCTCGTCGAAGAGGAAATCGCGACCTTGGATCTTCTCCGCAGTGCCCAGATGGTGCAACGAGTTATAGGAGACGCGCCCATACGCGATGGCGTTGCCGAAGAGATCAGGACCATCGTAGGTGTGACGATTCCCGTCGTGATAGCGATCAAATGTCCATCGACGCGAGATGTCGCCCTCAAGAGTCACCGTCTGTCGGGCGCGAAGAAGCGACAGCGGCTCATGTTCGATCGTCATGTGCGCAACACCCGTTGGCTGTTGATCAGGTCCGTAGAGCGCAACCTCGCCACGCCAGGTTCCAGCCTGCTTCGCCGGCACATCGTGAGGCCTGCGGCCAGCATTGCGTTCCTGCGCACAGAAGGCATCGATTCGAGTTCGAGTCGCCTCGTTCGTCTCATAGTCAAAGGCCACCTGATAGACGCCGTTGAAGACAGCGAACAGTGTTGGCCCTTCATACAACAGCGAGGAGTAAATCTCCGTTCCCGTCTCGGGAACAAGATGAACCATGGTCCGCAGGTCCGCACGCCAAGCGGGAGAGTAATAGTGGGCATCAACGAGGTTCCCGTAGGGGTGACCAGCGCCAATGAAGTCCGGGCCGAGGTAGACGCGGTTGGTGTCGCTATCGAGCAACTCGAATGCGAACTCGACGAATTCGAACCGTGAGCGCAGGGGGCCATCATTGTCGAACAACGTGTGCATGTAGTAGGTGGTGGTGCCATCTTCAAACACCGAGGACCGGTTCACCTTGATGAATCCGGTGTGATTCCCCTGGGCGTCAAACACCGAGGGATTGCCGTACCACTCACCGGCGATCGCCTGTTGCCATGTGCTCGGCTCTTCCGCCGCCACGCCAGAATTGGTGTCATTCGCGTCAGTCATCCTGAATTCCTTGTCTCACTCGCGGCCACGGCCAGGGCGCCGCCGCTTTCCAAGAGGAGCCGCACGGACTCCGAGGTTTCAGCGCCAAGCAATCGCTCAACGTTCGCCCAGACCCGATCAACATCGGGGTTGAAGATCGCTGCTCGGTTCGCTGCGTCACGCGCTTGGAGACGCTCGGCGTCGACACCCTCCAGCAACTCAGGAGCGATCCCATGCTCCACGAGCGCGAACCAATGATCTCGATACTGCGCGACGGTCGATCCGATCTCGAGAAATGCCGACTCATCAGCTCGGTTCGCCATCATCCATTCGCTCATCAATGCCCACTGTCGAGGGGCCAGATGTGCTGGGGTCAGACCCTCAAGCGCCAGAGCTGTCTCCCGCGCGTCGGTGAGCGGGGTGAAGACATGATCCATGTAGGCGAGGTGAGCGCCAAGATCGACCCGCGGAATCAAGTCGAGATGGAACGCGAAATCCTCGCCGTTTTGAACTGAATCGACGGTGAAATGCGGAACCGCTGAGGTTGGCGGCATGAATGCGAACATCATGTGTGAATCAAGCCCGATCATTGGGACCGTCATCCCAACGTAGACAAGCACGCAGCCCAACTC
>DORQ01000144.1:7735-14091 GCA_003514205.1 Acidimicrobiaceae bacterium | reverse complement strand
TCGGTTCCGGGGACTTCCTTCAGGGCCAGCCGGGAAACAATTGCCTCAACGCTTCCCCAACAAAGTTCGTGGGCAAGACTCATGCGCGATCGACTGACTCGGTGGTTGTCTCCGTGGCTAATGCTGGTTTGGTTTCGTGCTTCATCTTCGCATCAAGCTCCTTGAGCACCCAGGCATTGGCGAGTTCGGGGTTGTTTCGCCGAGACGGAGACGGAATCACTCGAACCTCGTGGTAGTCGCCGTCACGGCCAACCACGTGCTGATCGATCCCCCACCCCTTATCGAGTGCCCCTTGACGCCAGCGCCGATAGGCGATTTGGTTCGCATCGCTCTTCACGTGAAGTTCAGCACTGAGGTCGACGGGCACGAGTTCGGGTCGCTGCGCCTCCACTGTCGCCTGATCCTCGAGGAAGATCTTGTCGGTTCGCCGCCGAGAATCCTTGTCTGCCCACGAACCCGTGAAGAACGACCGCATCATGGTCCATTTGGAGATCGACTTGTTAGCGTTTACAGGAACAACAGCGGTGAAGATTCGCATCGTGCCCAATGGAAGGTTCACTTCCAGCATCGTCATGTTTGGGAAGAAGATCCCCGTGCGAGTCATGATCGGTGGGCGCTCTTTGGACTTCTTCGAGATCAGCTTCCACACGCCGCTCGGCTCCGGTGGGTCGAGGTGGACTGTGGACAGGTTGCCGATGTTCCAACCCTCGTGGAGGATCTCCACTACCTCGTAGTCCTCAACAACGGGACTGTCGGGGTTGCCAAAGGAACCTGCGTGAACGAAGGGCGCATGCGCAATATCCACGCCGTTCTCAAGTACCCGCTCGAAGTTCGCTGCCCACTCGAACTCCCCGGTGATTGCCCGAAACCCCTCAGCCCTCGCCTCCGGAACCTGATCGAGTACATCAAGATAGGGCAACGGGGGTCGCTCATCTTCTGGAAGGTCGCCAAGGAACACGAACACATATCCGTACCGCTCGACGCAGGGGTAGGTGTCAACCCGAGCCTTCTTCGGAATTGGCAAGCCTGGCTTGTTGGCCGGAATGTCAGTACAGACACCGTCAGAATCGAATGTCCACCCGTGATAGGGACATCGCACACAGTTGTTGATCACCTGACCACCTGCAAGTGACCCGCCTCGATGAATACATACATCAGACTGTGCAATGACGGCGCCAGAACGATCGCGCCACAACACCAGCTGCTGCCCCATGATCTCAGCATGGACAGGCGACGAGCCCACAACGTGGCCAAATTCAACTGCGTACCAGTGGTTCTTAATCATGGGAGCCCTTTTCGAGTCGTACAGAGGATGCGTTCGGAACTACTCCGAAGATCACAGGTTGAAGAGATGCAATCGATCGCGGCGGCTACGAGCCAGTCGGTCGCTGAAGTGCTCGGTCCCCTCCCCACAGGGAACGAATGAGCTGATTGGTGAGTTCCTTGCCATAGAAGCGTTCGGCCAACTGGTTAGCCGGATCTCGCTCCGCAATGTTCTTTCGGATGAGTAGATCACGTTCGGCGAGCGCCGGGCGCTCCTCGGGAGTCGTAGGCGTCGCAGCGTCGAGAAAGCCAAACCACTGATCGAGACGAAGATTGGCGAGCTCCTCAATCTGGGCTCGCCGACCAGCATCATTAGGTAGGACAGTGCAGAAGGCGGACTGACTCACTCCGGCCCGAGTGAAGGTGTCCTGGCTCACGAACGCAGGCGCTCCCGGATCATTCTTCAGTGCCATATACGCCTCGTTCGCAGGCTCGTAATAGCGATCCACATACTCAGGATTGCTCAGCAAATCAGCCCGAGGAATGAGATCAATGAAGCACCACAGGCTGGGCAGCGTTCCCCAGGCCATGCCGAGGTGGGGCACATTGGTGTCGGGTCCAAGCCAGACCGTGAGGTGCATGTTGGTGAACCCCGCAGCCGGATCACCTAACCAGGAGTGGATCATCCAGTCCACTTTGGGCCCTGAAAAGGCGGTCAGCATGCCCCGGTTGCCCTCAGGATCGCCGAACGCTGCAAGTTCAGCCACCGAGGGGTCCAGTTCGAGTTCGAATCTGGCTTTCACTCGGTCAGCCAAACCGCTCATCATCGACCACAGCTGTTCGAATGTTTCAGTCGAATCGGTCGGCGGGGCGGTGTCGAAGATCTCCGTAACACTCTTGGTCATTTCCACAAGCATTTCCTCCCCGACTTCGACCCAGTACATCCGAGTTGTAAACAGCGTTCCGCTGAACGGAACAGCCAAAACGTAGCACCCGTCCAACATGCAGACCAGAGCAATGAGTCCATTCGGCGGTGACTCAGGAGCAGAAAATCCCTCAAGTTCCGCGGCTTGAACGCCGATCCCAGCACGAGGTATCGGGTTCGCCGCCCTCGGGCCCCTCTGTCGTACTTCCGACCACTTGCACGCGAAAGCAGGCTTCCCATGCGCTCCAGAGCTCTCCAAACTCGGCGAAGTCGACGGATTCTCGGCCTCGGAATCAGCGCGATCGTTGCATTGGCCTCATCTGCATGCATCCCCGAGCAGCCAGCACCGCCAGGCGAGACGAATCCTGAGACGACTGTTCCCGAAACCACTATTCCCGAAACGACTGTGCCAGACACGACCGCTCCCGCCACCACGTCTCCAACCACAGCGGCCCCAACCACCACTGCAGCCCCGGGAGGCAACGCGTCGCCGACCATTACTTCCTTCACTTCTACTCTGAGCAGTGCGCCTGCGCCGTTGACCACGGCCTTCCAGTGGCAAATCTCAGACCCAGAAGGGGCGCCACTCACCTGCTCGCTCGACTACGAAAGCGACGGAATCTACGAAACCAACGTGTCGAATTGCACCAGCGCATCACTTCGGTCGAAGACGTACTCGACTATGGGTAGCCGAACCATCACGCTCCGCGTGAGCGATGGAGTTTCGACTTCCCGGACCGCCACGGTCAGCGTGAACGTCGGCGCGGCGTCAGCGGATCCGTTTGGAATCACGCTCCGGTACACCAGCGGCCTGACTCCTTCACAGCAGGCGGCGTTCACTGCCGCTGCGGCGCATTGGGCTGCAGTCATCAAGACCGGACTCGCACCTGCCACAGTGAACCTCGCCGCCGACTGGTGCGGAACCGGCGCCCCTGCGCTAGCAGGATCAGTCGACGACATCCATATCGATGCGTCCATCGAGCCGATCGATGGCGTCAGTGGGATATTGGGTCAAGCAGGCCCCTGCTTGACGCGGGCGGCGAATGGACTTCCCATCTACGGCGTGATGCAGTTCGATAGCGCAGACATCGCGGCACTTGAGGCGCAGGGCGCCCTGCAAACAGTGATCCTTCATGAGATGGGCCACGTGCTTGGATTCGGAACCGTGTGGAATGGCTCAGTACTCACCGGCGCAGGCACCTCAGGGGTGGCATTCACCGGAAAGGTCGCCCGAGGTGCTTGGAACGCCATCGGTGGAAGCGGGTTGTCTGTGCCAGTTGAGTCCACCGGCGGGCCAGGCACTGCGGATTCTCACTGGCGGGAAAGCGTGTTCCACAACGAGATCATGACGGGCTACCTCAACAGTGGATTCAACCCGCTCAGTGCCATCACCATTGGGTCGCTCGCCGATATCGGGTATGGCGTGGATTTGGCTGCAGCTGAGCCCTACGGTTCAGCCACAATGCGCTCGGAGGCGTACTCCGTGCCCATCGATTTCTCGCTCCAGTTGCTGACCCCACTCGCCAGCCAGTAGCGCTAGCGATCCTCCGCCATTGGATAAGCGCGGGTCGATCAGCGCGGGTCGATCAGCCCGGGTGGATCAGCGCGGGTCGATCAGCCCTGAGGGTAGAGCCGTGCCGAGCCCTGACCGTCTCGAATGGTTCCAGGAAGATGGATCGCGTGAGTTTGGGAGTATTCGGCGATGCCAGCCTCGCCGAATTCGCGCCCGAACCCCGACCGCTTCACACCGCCAAAGGGAACCCGAAGCGACATGCCTGCGCGGTTATGGCAATTGATGAAGGTGGTGCCGGCCTCGAGTCGCTGGGCGACTGCAAAAGCGTGATCCTCATCGCTTGACCACACCGAAGAAGCCAAGCCCAGATCAGAGTCGTTCGCCCACCCAATGGCCTGATCCAGCCTCCGATATCCCACCACAGGAACCGTCGGGCCGAACTGTTCCGTCTGAACAATTGCCATGGAATTCTCCGCAACGACCAGCGTCGGCTGCAGGAAGTAGCCCCGCTCAGGATCGAACTCTGAGGTCAAGGTCCCCAGAGGGGTCACCGTGGCACCAGCGGAGGCGGCCTCGGCAACTAGTCCCGAGACCTTGGCAACCTGCACTGCTGACACCAGAGGGCCAACGGTCACTGCTGGGTTCAGCGGATCGCCGCAGACCAAGACCCGGCGGGCCACTTCAACGAATCGATCAACGAATTCGTCCATCCGTGACTGCGGCACATACAGGCGTTTGGCCGCCATGCACACCTGGCCTGAGGTCAACAGTGCCCCGAAGATCATTCCTTCGATGAAGGTGTCATCGAACACAGAGTCCTCGCAGACCAGCGCCGCATCGTTTCCACCGAGCTCCATGACTGCAGGCGTGATGTGCTGCGCCGTCGTAGCCAACACTGATCGGCCGACCGCTTCACCACCGGTGAATGCGACCTTTCGGACACGGCTGTGACCCACCAACGCCTGGCCGACCGCCGCCTCGCCGTGCACCACTGACAACACACCTGCCGGCAACGCACCTGCCATTGCCTCCAACGCCGCCGTCACAGCAAATGGTGCAAGTGGGGACGGCTTCACCACGATGGAATTGCCGCTCACAAGTGCCGGGCCCACCTTTAGCGAAGCCAGAATCAGCGGTGCGTTCCAAGGAACCACTGCCGCAACGACGCCAAAAGGGACTCGATCCACTTGAACTCGGCCCGCAGCATCGTCGAGATAGGTGGTGGCCAACACATGTTCGGCATGATCAGTGACGTAGCGCGTGAACGCGGCAGCGAAACCCATCTCCCCTGCGCTATCAGCAACCGGCTTGCCAAGTTCCCTGGCAAGTACCACCGAGAGCTCGGCAGTGGTCTCGCCCACTGCGTCGGCAGCGCTCAGCAGCTGGTCGATTCGCTGCTGAATTGACTGTCTCGACCAGACACGCTGGGCGGTTTCTGCGGACCGCACAATTGCGTCCACTTCCTCCACCGTGTTGGTTCGAAGTTCGCCAACGGTCTCAGCAGTGTTCGCTGGGTTCTCCCGCGTGAGTACCGGGCCCGAGCCGACTGGGCCGAACACACCGAAACCAGAGGCAGATCGGATGGGGTGTGACGCGGCCGACTTCATTGATCTAGGAAGTTTGCCCGAGCACTGCAGCGGTACACGCCGCGAACATCGCAGCAACTGCGCCGCTATCGCTCGGCGCCTGTGCGAGGTCCTCCACTAAGTCCACAACACGTTGTGCGCCTTCTTCACCAACAAGACCAACTGCATTGGTCTGAAACTTGGCACGCATCTCCGTGGCTGAGAGTGGGTTCTTCGGACCCCCACGGTTGGCCAGCACCTCGGATCGGTGGGTCGTTCCATCAGCAGTGGTCACTTCGAGGATTGCCGGGAACTGGTGGGGGTAGATCGAATCGCACAGGGGTGAGCCCTCAACGGTGATTCGACTCATCAGTGAGCGCATTTGCGGGTCATTTGCACGTTCATCGGAGAAGTCTTCGAGCGCCAGGCCAAGACCCCCTCCCCCATGAAGCGCGGCAGCCACCGCGAATGGTCCGGAGAACTGGGCCTGATAGCCAGTCTCGGGCGATTGCTTCACCGCAAGCGGTTCGCCGATCGTGCGAACGGTAGCCGTGGCTACGAGCAGTCGTGCAGAGTTAATCTCCTCAGGCTTGACGCCCCGAGAACGGAGTTCGAGCGCCGCGTCGATTCCAGCATGAGTGAAGTGGTTGGCAGGGTATGGCTTGACGAATACGTCCTCCATTTCCCACCGCTTGCCAAGGTCGGCCACCACGGGCTCGCGACGCCATTCGTCTCGAAGGAGAGCTTGAAAGAGTCCGAACCGGCCCTCCAGCGCAGTCGGCGCTCCAGTAATTCCTTCGCGAACCAGCATTGCTGCGGTAACGCCAGCCTGGGCGGCCCAGCCACAATGAAGCCGCTTCACGGTTCCACCAGTGCGGTTTGCCTCGATGATGCCCGAGGCCATCGAGGCTGAGACTGCCATCGCATGAGCGCAGCCCTCAGCTCCCAACCCGAGGAGGCGGGCACTTGCCGCAGCTGAACCAATCGCGCCGCAGATGGAGGTTGCGTGCTGTCCGTGCTCGAAGTAGATCGACTGACCCGGAGCCGTTTCGGTGGCTACTGCGTACCCTGCCATTCCCAATCGAACCGT
>DORQ01000144.1:3129-7375 GCA_003514205.1 Acidimicrobiaceae bacterium | reverse complement strand
CCCCCAACTGCAGCGGCGAATCGAAGCACCGAGGCTGAGGTGTCGAGCGGCAGCGCCGCAATGGCAACGCCAATGATGTCGAGCACTCGAGCAGGCAAGGATCCAGCGACTGAACGGGGTAGGTGCTCAAGCCTTGTTTGAGCCGCAAGCTCACCGAGTTGTTGAACCAACGTCGATTCGGACATCACAGTCCAACGACTGCTAGCGGGCGAATGGGCGAACCGGTTGCGCCCACGAGTGGGAGTGGAGAAACCACCATGAGGAATTCCACATGACCAGCCTCAGAAAGCTCCTCCAGCGCCATGGTCTCCATGATGTAGATGCCTTTCTCAACGAGCAGGACCCGGTGAGCTGGAAGCAACGCATGACCTGCGCCTGCGACGAGGCATTCGAATGCAATGGAGTCACCCCCAACAGCGATTGGGGAATGGCTGGCACACCAGTACGCGCCGGACTCGCTGACGCCGGGGACTCCTGAGGCTTTCCCAACGTACGCTTCGGTGTCCTCCCAATGTTTTCCCCAGCCGGTCCGCACGAGAATCACGTTTCCCGGCTGGATGCCCTCAGGTACCTCTCCGGCGGCGGCCTCTAAGTCCGCCACGGTCACCTCGTAGCCGCCTTCGAGCGACTCCACTCCATGGAGTCGCGCGATATCGAGCAACACTCCACGAGCGATGATGGGCTGAATCTCCTCGACCCCATGGGTACTGAGCCGACCCGATTCCTGGGCCTCGGCGGCCGACACGCCGCCATGGAGTTCGCCACAAAACGACACATGACCCAATGCGTCGATGTGGGTACCAACGTGCGTGCCGGTCTCGAGCAAGTCGTTTGCAGCAGAGCTTCCGTCTTCCCGCATCGAGTCACCGTGTTTTCGAGGCATAGACAGCTTGAACGCAGGGTGATTCGGCGATTGAGCCATTCCAATCGCCATTGGCCGCGACAGATCAAACACTGTGACCCCTCGAGCGATGGCGTCCAGCAGCTCGGAACTCATGCAATCGCCCCTGTCTCGCGCAGTCCGGCAATCTCTCCTGGCAAGAGTCCTGCCTCGCTCAGAACCTCGTCGGTGTCGGCACCCAAGGCTCCTCCAGTGCAACGGATCGAACCCGGCGTCTCGGACATACGAAAGAGGACATTCTGCATGGCGAGTGGCCCGAGATCCTCATCCGCGACGTGGGTGATCATCTCGGTTGCTCGAACATGGGGATCCTCAAGGAGATCCGCCGCGCTATACACCGGCGCCACGGCAGCCTCAGCCCGTTCAAAGGCTTCCATGACCGTTGTCGCGTCGCGTTGGGAAATCCATGAGGCAACCATCTCATCAAGGAGGTCCACGTGGGCTGCCCGGCCAGCAGCAGAACTAAACCAGGGTTCAGCAATGACCTCGGGATGACCCACCAGCGTCATGACTCGCTCAGCAATAGAGGTTGCGGAGGTAGATATGGCAAGCCAACGGCCATCGGCGGTGAGGTAGGTGTTCCGTGGAGCATTAGAGGAAGAGCGATTCCCAGTTCGTTGCTGCAGCGTGCCCAGCTGGTCGTACACCGTCGGGCCGGGGCCAACAGCACACATGATCGGCTCCAGCAGCGACAGGTCGATCATCTGCCCTCGCCCCGAACCGCCGGGCCGATCTCGATGCCACAACGCCATTCCAAGGGCTCCAACTGCAGCCATACCGCACAGCGAATCCGCAAGCCCCATCGACGGCAGCGTTGGGGGGCCGTCGGGTTGGCCCGTGACTGCCGCAAAACCAGACATCGCCTCAGCCAAGGTTCCGAATCCCGGACGGTGCGAGTACGGTCCCGTTTGGCCGAAACCCGTGATCCTCGCCAGAATCGTCCGTGGGTTCGCGGCAGAGATCTCGTCCCATCCCACTCCCCAACGCTCAAGCGTGCCGGGCCGGAAATTCTCCACGACGATGTCGGCCGCCGTAACGAGTCGGAGCAACGTGGCCGCGCCTTCGGGCTGGGAGAGATTCAACGTGATGCACCGTTTGTTCCGGGACACGATCTTCCACCACAGCCCAAATCCGTCCTTCTGCGCTCCGTGGGTTCGGAACGAGTCACCTTTCAATGGATGTTCCACCTTGATGACGTCTGCCCCGAAATCTCCCAAGATCTGACAGGCAAGCGGGCCAGCGAGGACGGTGGAGAGGTCCAAGACGCGGACACCGTGAAGGGGTCCAGCACCGTTAGCTGTCTCTTCAAGCTCGTTGGCCACTCGGTCTCCCCCGCTCGTGGTTGACCCAACGACGGACATCTTGTTTCGTACAGCGGAACGCGGTTCCAGTTTGGCGGGATCACGAACCCTCGTCAATCGACGAATCTCTGACGGTGCGAGGCGGTGCGAACTATGTTGTTCCACTGAGCGGAACAACTGCCGCGTTTCTCGTTGGAGACAGACTGCATGAGTACTTCACAGGATCCGGCAACTGACGGTCCGGAACCGAACCGGCGCGTGGCAACTATTGAACGAGCGGCAGATGTCCTCTTTCTGTTCACCGAGGATGATCGACAGCGCCTCGGGGTCACCGAGATCGCAACAGAGCTTGGCATTTCTAAGGCCGTTGTCCATCGAATTCTGACCTCGCTCAAGGAACGCGACCTCGTATCGGCCGACGCAACTTCGCGGAAGTACTCCCTTGGCCCCGCAGTGCTGACGCTCGCGAACGCCTACCGGGATCAACTCGATCTCCGACCAATGGCACTTGAGAGTATGGAACGCCTCTGCGAACAGACCAACGAGACAGCAACGCTCTCGATTCGAAATGGCAACACCAGGATCTATGTGGACCAGGTGACACCTGCGTTGGAAGTACGAATGACCGTACAGACGGGACGGCCCTATCCTCTTCACGCTGGCTCCTCCTCCAAGGCGTTCCTTGCGTTCCTCCCACCTTCGGAGATTGATGCCTACCTCGCAGACCAGCGACTAGAAGCAGTTACCGAGGCAACGGTCACCGATCCAGTGAAGCTACGAACCGAGCTGACGAGCATCCGCGCACAGGGCTACGCAACCTCCTTGGGCGAACGTCAGCTGGGCGCAGCCTCGGTTGCGGCACCAGTGTTTGATCGGGACGGAGTAGTTGCTGTGATCAGTGTCTGCGGACCGTTGGAGCGCATGCGGGGACAGATCGAGGAGATTGCGGTCGCAGTTGTGGCCGAGACGTCAAACCTGTCCTTCCGTCTTGGACATCGAGCCCGCTAGCCCCGCTACAGGTTGTTCCTGCTAGCGGAACACTGTTTCACTCAGTAGTGTTCGAGACACGGCACTGTTTGCGGAGGCACCATGCGACCCCACGTTGAAATCATTGACCAAGCTGACCTGATTTGGCATCCAGGCGAGTTCCCGCTCGCAGAAGGTGCTGCGGTTCAAAAGCACCTCGCTTACGACGAGGAGGATGGATCGCTTTCGGCCGTGGTCCGATTCGATACCGATTGGTCTCGGTGTGGCGGTATCCACCACGCCGACACTGAGTGGTTCGTACTGAGCGGCCAGGTCACCATTGGATCGGAGGTCTTGACCGAGGGTGGGTACTGGATGGCTCCCAAGGGCGTCGTGACTCCAGCGATCACCGCTACGAAAGGAACAGAGATCCTCCTCTTCCGCGAGTATGGCGATTGGGGATTTGAGCCCGCCGATGCCGATCGCCCAGGCCTACGCGAGGACCAGGTCCTCGTGATTGTACGATCAGCCGAGATGGAGTGGCTCCCGGTCGAAATCGGTAGCCCCATGCGATTCGATCTCGGCGGAACCCCCGTTCCGGGCTTGTTCATCAAGATGCTCCACCGAGACTCAGAAACGGGCTTCTATACACGGCTCATTAAGGCTGCCGGCGGGTGGCAAGAACACCCGCTCGCCCACCACCCGGTCTACGAAGAGGCCTACTGCCTTGAGGGCGGATTTGAGTACAACTTCGGCACCATGTGGCCAGGCACGTACTTCTTCCGACCAGCACTCGTTCGCCACGGAAGCTTCACTGCAGCAGAAGGGGTTGGTTGCACCTGGATCGTGCGCTGCGATGGCGACCTCGTCGACTGGTACACCGAGAATGCAAGCATCGAAATGCACGGCACTGCAACGAACTGGGGCCCTGAACTCCCTCACACCATCGCCCCAGTGCTCCCCCAGCCCGTTCGCTCTCGCTCCATCGGCGACATGGCGGACCGAACCTTCCAATAACGAAAGCGGTCGGCCACTCCTCGCTGACGAGTCCGCCCAGCCAACATCGAACAGCCAACAT
>DORQ01000144.1:0-2990 GCA_003514205.1 Acidimicrobiaceae bacterium | reverse complement strand
ATCGAACAGCCAACATCGAACAGCGGAGCCTGCGCCGCCGAGTCGGTACGCTCTCGACATGTCAATTGATGTCTCGGTCGCGTCTGACCCTCACCCATTCATGCGCGCCGCTCTCGAACAGGCCCGCCTCGCTGAGCAACGGGGCGATGTCCCCGTCGGTGCAGTGTCCGTTTTTCGCGGGGAGATTCTTGCCGCCGAAGGCAACGAGCGCGAACTTCGCGGAGATCCAACTGCTCACGCGGAGATGTTGGTCCTTCAGCGGACCGCAGCTCTGCTTGGCGAGTGGCGTTGTTCTGAAGTGACGCTGGTGGTGACACTTGAGCCGTGCCCAATGTGTGCTGGAGCGTTGTGGGCCTCACGTGTTGGCGGAGTCGTTTTTGGAGCTGCCGACCTAAAAGCCGGAGCAAATGGCTCGCTGTACGAGATTGGCGCAGACGTTCGCCTCAATCACACCTATGAAGTTCGCGGTGGCATCCTCGTCGACGAGTGCGCAGAGTTGTTGACCTCGTATTTCGAGAAGCTGCGGGACTGATTTCCACCGCGATGATGGGCGCTCGGCGATTGCGTTACCGAAGACTGCGACTGGTCAGCTAGCCTCGTACCCGGAGAGTTGCCAGAGCGGACGAATGGGACGGTCTCGAACACCGTTGAGGTGCAAGCCTCCAAGGGTTCAAATCCCTTACTCTCCGCCATCGTGAAGACTTTCAGAGTCTCGCTTCGGGCCCGGGACGCCAGCACAGGCTTCCCGGGCCTGCTGCTTTCTCACCGCACCAGATCTCTTTCCCAGAACACCAGATTTCCCTGAGATCTGTGTCCCGTAGGATGGTGCAATGATCAGCACCCACAGCTTGAGCGGATCTGGCTCGGCTTCTACTCACACCCGAATCGCCTTCATACAATCTGGCTGGCACTCAGAGTTGGTGAACGCCTGTCGAGATGGCTTTTGCGCAGAGCTGAGCAGCACTCCTCTCGGATCGATCGAGGTCCATCTCATGGAGGTTCCCGGCGCCTACGAGATACCGCTACACGCGAAAACCTGCGCTGACTCTGGGATCTACGACGCGGTGGTTGCCGCTGGTCTGGTGGTGGATGGCGGGATCTATCGTCACGAATTCGTGGCGACGGCAGTCCTCAACGGGCTGATGCAGGTGCAGCTGGAAACCGGGGTCCCCGTGCTGTCGGTGGTGCTGACCCCGCAACAGTTTCACGAGCACACCACGCACCACGAGTTCTTTGCGCAACATCTTGCACTGAAGGGTCAGGAAGCAGCGCAGACCTGTGCTGGCATCGTTCTTCAGGCGGCCGAACTCGCCACCTTTTTGGCCGGACGGTCAGGTGTCTAAGTACCTGGAGGAGCTCGTTCACAGCCGCAAGGAAGAGATTCTGCGCCTTCGTGAACTCATCCTCTCGGCCGACGATCGCCTCACTGAGAACGTGAAGTGGAATGCGCCAAACTTCTTGCGAGATGGCGAAGACCGCATCACCATGAGGCTTCAGCCGGGAGACAGGGTCGAACTTGTCTTTCATCGAGGAAGTCGCACGCGCGACGACTCTGCGGAGTTCAAGTTTGATGATCCAACTCACCGACTGCGCTGGGCTGCTCCCGACAGAGCGACGTTGGCCTTTTCAGATGCAACAGATATAGACGAGTTCGCGTCGGAGCTGGCAGGGCTCGTTCGCCTCTGGTGCGACAGCACCTTGGACTAAGCCCTCCGGCGCCCGCTACGACTTGGGGCGAGTTCGGAGCTTTGCGAGTCGCTTCGTGTCCGCAAGCAACGCTCCCACTGCGCGATTCAACTCGGCGCCAAAGATCAGTGCTGCTGCATCGCCAGCAATCGGTCGAAGTGTCTCGACCAGCGAGTCAACCTCGGTGCCCTCGCCAAACCCCTCAGCCACCGCGCCAACAAACAGGTCAATGAGCCGATCCGCAGCGCGCCCGAGATTCTCGGCAAGGATGACACCTGAGGCGAGGACGAGATCGATGTCGACCCCATCGCGAACGAGTCGCGTTGACAGCTCAAAGAGTGGGCGGTTGAGGATCAACCACGAGTCGCCCTGGCTGCGCATCAGCCCGCCCGCCTCGAGCCGTCCACGAGTTCCGCGCGGTAGGCCGTGAGTCAGCGACTCAAGTTCCTCACGGGAGACCAGCTGAGGCTCAACTTTGGCCCATGAGCCGCGCAGGGAGGAGTCGAGGCCGAGCCATTCGTTCACCTTGTTCGGCGCTTCCGGCGACGCAAGAAGTTCTCGGATCGCGGGAATCTTCAGGCCTCGATCCTGCAGATCAGCAACAAGTCGAAGGCGGTCAATGTGGTCGGTATCGTATCGGGCGATTCGGGCGTCCACCCGGTCACGACCGGGCTTGGGAATGAGCCGTTCCGCTTGATAGAAGCGGATTGTCCTCTGGGGGACGCCCGTCTCGGCGGCCAGCTCGTCCAGTGTGAGGCCGGGAGAGATGTCCTTGTTCGTAGCGGGGTCGCTTTCAGCAACTGAGTCGGAGTCATTCGTGGCTCGCTGGGTTCGAGACTTCATCCAGCCAGTGTGGCAGAGATCGTGACAGTTTTCACTGTTCCTATTCCTTGACAGTAGTCACTGTTACTGTCATTGTTTACTGTCATGAGATTCCCACTCGATGTGTTGACCTACCCGCTGACTCCAGCGCAGTACTTCCGGAGTTCACTCACTGGCAAACCACCCAGATCGACGTCAACCACAGAGGCCACGGTCATCTCGACTGCTCCCAACGGCGTGGGCGCAACAACGATTCGTCTGCGTCCCGACAACCCATTGCACACCCACCGCGCGGGGCAATTCATCACGTTGGCCTTGGAGATCAACGGTGTTCGCCAACAACGCTGTTACTCAATCACCTCTGCACCCGCCCCAGCCACATCTCCGACCGACTCAAGGTCCCTTGAGCTCACCGTAGGGCGATCGGGGAGAGGCTCAGTCTCTGACTACATCTCTGACACCTTGGCAGTTGGAGACAGGGT
>DORQ01000337.1:1230-15368 GCA_003514205.1 Acidimicrobiaceae bacterium | reverse complement strand
GACACCAAACACCAAAACCCGCCAAAAGAGGCGAAAAGATCTCAAAAGAACTCCGAGGATGGGCCCAGACGAAGAGGACTCTGTTGCCATGCAGAGTGGAACCTTCCAACCCAGGAATGAGACCTAACATGGTGCAGCTGACGACGTCAGCCCGAGAGGAGTTGCGGTGTCCACTGACAAGCGTTTCAGCGACGATGTTCTGATCAGTCTCGATGGTCCTCTAGGGGCCAGCAACGATGCAGTTGTCGGTCCGGTGTCGGACTTTGCCACCGACTTCGATCACACGGATGAGCGATGGATAGAGAACCCATATCCGATTTGGGAAGCTCTTCGAGCTGAGTGTCCGATAGCGCATACCGATCGATATGGCGGCGCATGGTTGCCCACTCGTCATGAAGACGTTTCGGCAATCGCATATGACACCGATCGCTTCACATCTCGTTCGGTCTTGATGAGCAACAACCGCCCGCCGCTCGACATGGCACCGGCCGGAATCGCACCACCGATCAGCTCGGATCCGCCATTTCACCACGAGGCCCGTCGTGTTCTGCTTCCGGCGTTTTCACCGCGGGCCGTAGAGAAGCTCGAGGCCTCGACGATCGAGTTTTGCGACTCCCTCCTCGACGCGCTTGAGGGCCGAGAACTCGTCGATGCGGCTGCCGAATACGCGCAGCACATACCCGTGCGAGTGATTGCCAACATGTTGGGCTTTCCGCAATCAGATGCCGACCTGCACCGACAGTTCGTTCATGACCTGCTTGAGAGCGTGAACGACCCGATTGAGGAACGCTTCGAGAAGGTTCAAGGTCTGTTCATGTATCTCTGGGCACAGATCCAAGATCACATCGCCGAACCTCAAGAAGATCTCACCACCTATCTGATCAATGCTGAGATGCATGGCGAGCCACTCACTCCGATCCACATCGCCGGGACCATGGCACTGTTGTTACTCGCTGGGATCGATACCACGTGGAGTGCTATCGGCGCGTCGATCTGGCATCTGGCCACCCACTCCGAGGACCGTGAACATCTGGCCAACCGGCCCGAGGCCATTCCGACAGCAATGGAGGAATTCTTGAGGGCCTACGCTCCAGTCACTATGGCCCGGCTCGTGAAGGAAGACATGGAATGGCAGGGTTGCCCGATGAAGGCTGAAGACTGGGTACTGGTCTCCTTTCCCGCAGCCAATCGTGACCCTGAGCTTTTCGAGAACCCGAACGAGGTATCTATCGACAGGGAGGTCAACCGTCATAGCGCTTTTGGCCTCGGAGTTCATCGGTGTATCGGATCAAATCTTGCCCGAATGGAGCTACGAGTGGCGCTGGAACGGTGGCTGTTGCGATACCCCTCATTCCAACTAGAAGCGGGTCGCGAGGTTCGCTGGTCTGGAGGGCAGGTGCGAGGGCCACGTGAACTCCCGATACAGATTCTGAGGAACCCGGTTCCGGTCTGAACTGTTGACTACTGTGGGCAGCTATGTCGAAGCAGCTGCGACCAGAGAATGCTGATCTGAGAGACGTGAGTCACGAGACTCACGATACTCATGGTCCCCTAGGACTCTTGACGCTCGGGGCCCTCGGAGTGGTGTTCGGAGATATCGGCACCAGTCCGCTCTACGCCATTAAGGAGTCATTTCATCACACGGCGACTCACGCCATTGAGGTCAATAGCGCCAACGTACTTGGACTTCTCTCGCTCATCTTGTACTCGCTGATTCTGGTGATCTGCGTGAAGTACCTGCTGGTCATCATGAAGGCAGATAACCACGGAGAAGGTGGCATTCTCGCCCTGACCTCGCTCATCTCGGGAGAGGACAGCAAGCAGGGCTTGGGACGATTCATGGTGCTTGCCGGTCTGTTCGGCGCGGCCTTGTTGTATGGCGATGGGATGATCACGCCAGCGATTTCCGTGTTGGCAGCGATCGAAGGAACGACGGAGGTGACCGATTCGTTGAAGCCGTGGGTTGCGCCCATAGCGATCGGAATTCTTGTCGCCCTGTTCCTCGTGCAGCGTCGAGGAACCGCAAGTATGGGAAAGGCGTTCGGACCCATCATGGCGCTCTGGTTCAGCGTGCTTGCCGTGCTCGGTGTTACGAACATCATTGGAGAACCTTCAGTCCTCAAGGCACTCAACCCGCTGTATGCGGTGCAGTTCTTCCTTGACAACGGCGCCCAAGGCTTCTTCGTCCTTGGTTCAGTGTTCCTCGTGGTCACCGGCGGCGAAGCGCTCTACGCGGACATGGGCCATTTTGGCCGCAAACCGATTGTGCTCGCCTGGTATTGCCTAGCGTTCCCGTCGCTGTTGTTGGCGTATTTTGGCCAAGGAGCTCTACTTCTGGCTCACCCAGAGTATGCGCATAGTCCGTTCTTCAATATGGCGCCTCGCTGGGCATTGGTGCCGTTAGTCATGCTCGCAACGGCAGCCACCGTCATCGCGTCCCAGGCGCTCATCTCCGGAGCCTTTTCGATGACGAAGCAGGCAGTCCAGCTTGGCTACCTTCCGCGAGTACGTATCCTGCAAACCTCCGATCAGGCCGAGGGTCAGATCTATGTTCCAGTGGTCAACTGGGTACTTCTGCTTGGCTGCATTGGTTTGGTGTTGGGGTTTAAAACAACCACCAATCTTGCTGCTGCATATGGGCTAGCGGTTACTGGCACCATGGCCATTACCACCATCCTTTTCTACCGAGTCGCTACCACCAGGCTCGGCTGGAGCCGGACTCGCGCAGGGATCGTGTGCGGGGCGTTCCTGCTAGCAGACGCAGGGTTCCTGGGCGCGAATATCCCGAAGATCCCAGCTGGTGGTTGGTTCCCCCTCATCGTGGGACTGCTCCTTCTCCTCGTTCTCACCACCTGGTTCGCCGGCCGAAAGTTGATGGCAGAACGTATTGCAGCTACCGACATCAGTATCGAAGAGTTCGGCTCTCGACTGGCTACCAGTGGCATTATGCGCGGCCCTGGGGTCGGGGTGTATCTCGGCTCGAATGCAGTCGCAGCTCCCAAGTCTCTTGTCTCACAACTGCAGCACTCTGGTGTCCTCCCGGAGAATATCTGCGTCTTGACGGTGGCCAACGAACGCATTCCCCATATCTCGCCGAACGAACGTCTGAAATGCACAGAGGGCCCAGGCGGAATCAAGCGAATCGTCTGTCACTACGGCTTCACCGACGAGATTGACGTGCCATCGCTTCTTGAGGAGTTCGGCATGGAACGAACTGGGATCAGTTTCGAGCAAGCGACCTATGTCATCGGGCGGGAGACGCTGCGAGCGACCGACCGGGCAGGAATGGCACTCTGGCGGGAGCGCTTCTTCATTCTGATGGTTCGCAATGCGAATCCAGTCGACCTGTATTTCAAGCTACCTCCGACCCGTACGGTGGAGATCGGTGTTCAGATCGAGTTGTAACGCAGGTGGTGCTGGATCACGGGTTCGGTCACGGCCTATTCGACAAGTGACTTGAGCTGACTCAGACCACGCTCGAAGTCGCCGCCCACCATTTTGTCCATGCTCATGAACACGCCCATGATGGTTGATATCAACGTCTTGGGACCCGTCATGGTCCAATCAACACGAGTTTCATCATCGGCGGGCGTGAGGTCAATCGTAGTGACATTCTTCGCCTTGAATGGCTTGAGGAATTCAAGGTCGATCACGACCCGTTCGGGACTGGACTGAGTGATCGTCATTTTTCCGGCACCAACCTTGCGGTTTCCCTGCCACGCATAGCTGGAGCCTGGGCCAGAACTGGGTCCGGTATAAGTGCGTGTGAGTTGAGGATCAATCCCTTCCCATGGGGACCACCGAGTCCAGTTCCGCAGATCGTTGATCTGCTCCAGAATTGAGGCCGGTTCAGCGCGGATTACCGTAGATCGTGATACTTCAAAGGTTTTGTCCGCTGGCACGCTTGGCTCCTCGCCGGTAGCTGAGGAGAAAAGCCTAGCTCGAACGGATTTACTCCGAGGGAACTATCACCACGGGGCAGGTTGCGTGGTTCGCAACCTGAGTCGCGACGGAACCAATGAGCAGCCCGAGAAAGCCGCCGTGGCCGCGTTTGCCGACCACGATCATGTTTGCGTCTGCAGAGAGTTCAATGAGCAGCTGCGAGGGTGCGCCCTCGCCCACGACTTGCTTAAAGGAAACGCCCGCAGGCGGTACCACGCCCTCAAGAACGTTCTCCAGCGCTGCTTCGCTGGCTGCTTGCATCGAGTCGGCAGGGGGCAGGAAACCGCCCATTCCATAGCCTGCAGCGGCGGTCGGCGCGTAGGTCCATGCCATCACTGCAGTGACAGTTCCACCGCCCCGAAGCGACGCCTCCTCGAAGGCCCAGTCGAGCGCTGCCCGGGAGTTTGAGGACCCGTCGATACCAACAACCACTGTGAAGCCTGATTCAGATGTCATGGTCCTAACCTAGGCCACCGTGGCCCGCCGACAAAGGGGCAAAGGTCACTAAGGCGCAGGTGCAATGCTTCACCGCACGCGTCTCGAACACCCCCACCCTGAGGGCGAGGCTCTATGCCTGGATCTCGCCCTTGGCTACACCCTTTGCCCAGCGATAATCCGCCTTCCCTGATGGCGATCGGAGGATTTCACTGACGTACACCACACCTCTCGGCGCCTTGTATCCCGCAATCCGCCCTTTGCAAAAGTCGTGGAGTTCCGCCGCTGTGGGCTGAGCCTCGCCACGAGATGCGACCACTGCTGTCACCTGTTCACCCCAGCGTTCATCGGGCACACCGACTACCACCACGTCGAAGACATCTGGATGGCCTTTCAGCACTGACTCCACTTCTTCGGGGAAGACTTTCTCGCCGCCAGTATTGATACTCACGGAGCCTCGACCAAGCAACGTGATGCTTCCGTCTGCTTCGGCAATTGCCATATCTCCAGGGATGACCCAGCGCTGACCGTTGATGGTGGGAAAGGTCTCGTCGGTCTTGGCCTGGTCTTTGTAGTAGCCAAGCGGCATGTAGCCACGACGGGCGAGTCGGCCAATGGTCCCATCTCCAGGCACTGTTGGGTTTCCCTCGTCATCGATCACAATCGTGTGATCCCCAAAGACGAACTGTGGTCGACCTTGTGCATCTGCACCACTGCTGGAGCCTTGGAACCCCGTCTCGGAAGAGCCAAGTGCATCGATGAGGAATGCGTTGGGAAGCAGCTCCGCGAATCGTGTCTTCACGGCAGGGGAGAGGATCGCACCACCTGAGCTGACGATAAACAATGAGGAAATGTCGAGATCCTCAAGATCAGCGAGGGCCTCAATCAGCGGTCGCGCCTGAGCATCGCCCACAAGATTCATGATCTGTGCGCGCTCTGACGCAACGATTCCCCAGACTTCCTTGGGGTCCATCTTTCGAGCAGCGCTTAACACCATTCGATGCCCACCCAGCATGTTCTGAATCGAGGACCACTGCGCAGCGCCATGCATCAGCGGCGCAAGCGGAAGCCCCACAGCTGACTCGCGTCCGGCCGCTCGTTCAGGGAGCACTGACGGAGACTCAATGGGGCCGTCAGTGATCGAAAGCATTGGTCCAACCGTCGCTCCCCAGAAGTCCTCATGACGCCACATCACGCCCTTGGGCATTCCCGTTGTGCCGCCGGTGTAGAGCATGTAGAGATCGTCGTTGCTTCGGGGACCGAAATCCCGTTCGGGTGAAGCTCCGGCCAACGCCGCCTCATAGTCCTCGGCCTCGCAGATTGAGATGTCGGTATCGCTGCCATCATCGAACGCGAGGCAGGTCTTCAACAGCGGACAGTCGGCTCGAACTGCTGCAACTTGGGGCGCAAACTCCGCCCCCATAACCAACCCAGCGAGGTCAGCATTGTCGAACAGGTACCGAAGCTCGTCCTCCACATAGCGATAGTTCACGTTGACCGGAACCGCTCGGAGCTTCCAGGCCGCGAACTGTGCCTCCACCCACTCGTTTCCGTTGTACGCGTAGATGCCTACCTTGTCGCCCGCCTGCACGCCTCGATCGGCAAGCGCATGGGCAAGACGATTCGCACGCTCTTCGAGTTGTGCGTAGGTGTAGCGGCGAGGTCCGCCGACGGCGTTAGGAACAGTGAGCGCTTCACGCTCGGGCACTGCATCAGCAACGGATTCGAACAGGTCGGCAAGGTTCCAGATCATGGCCCGCAGATTAGCCATTTTGAATAGCCTGCGGGTGATGTTCGAGTAACTTGCCCCGGATGAAGCTGCGCGAGGCGAATATCGAACGACTGGCTGGAGGCTCCTTCGACGTGTTCATCGTCGGTGGAGGCATTAATGGGGCGGTGGCCGCCGCCTCCCTGGCGGGTCGTGGAGCAACGGTCGGTTTAGTGGATCGAGGCGATTTCGGCTCGTTCACCTCCCAAGAATCGTCCAATCTTGTGTGGGGAGGCTTCAAATACCTCGAGAACTATGAGTTGTTCCTGGTTCGAAAGTTGTGCCAGTCCCGCAACAGGCTCATGAAGGCATACCCCGACAACGTTCGTGAGCTCTCGTTCTTGGCAGCGTTGGATCAGAGCTCGCCCTATTCGCCGAAGTTCTCCGCCTTAGGAGCAACCGCGTATTGGGGGATCGGAGGCTTCAGAACACGTCGACCGAAACTGCTGAGCCGCGAGGACGTGCAACAAACAGAACCGGTCATCAATACTTCGAACCTTCTGGGCGCCATCGAGTATCGCGATGCGTATCTCAAAGACAACGATGCCCGATTTGTCTTCTCATTCGTGCGGTCTGCAATCGAGGCAGGCGCCACCGTGGCCAACTATGTGGAGTTGGTCTCAGCGTCACGGACCCCGACTGGATGGAACATCGAACTGAAAGACTTCGAGACTGGTCAGACCTTCAGTTCGACTGCGCGGGTGATCGTGAATGCCGCTGGCCCATTCGTCAATGGCCTCAACGATGCGTGGGAAGTCTCCACCAAGCACCGCGTGGTCTATTCGAAGGGAATTCACCTGGTGGTGCCACGGCTCACCACCACCGACCATGAGCGGGTGTTGGCTTTTTTCGATGACACACAGCGACTGTTTTATGTGATTCCAATGGGTGCTCGATCCGTCATCGGCACCACAGATACACGAGTGGACGAGCCCTACACAGCGGTGACGGAGGAGGACCGCCAGTTTCTCTTGGGCCAGATCAATCAGCGCCTCAATCTGGCATCACCGTTGACGAACGACGACATTATTGCTGAGCGATGTGGGGTGCGACCGCTGGTCGTGAAAGCCAAATCAGGCGATCAAACCGATGTCGACTGGACTGCGTTGAGCCGCAAGCATGAGATCGAGGTCGATCGATTTCGGCGCACCATTACGGTGTTCGGGGGCAAGCTCACCGATTGCCTCAACGTTGGCGAAGAAGTCGCAGAGGCCGTGGAATCGCTTGGATTGCCGCTTGAGCCAGATCTCCACAACTGGTTCGGCGAGCCAACCGCAGATACGCGTACGGAGTTCTTCCGCCAAGCCCGCCTCACCAAGCTTGACGACTTGCGAGAGCGACCCGATATCGAGCCGCTCTCAGACCGGTTGTGGCGCCGATATGGGCGCCGTGCCTTTTCGATGCTCGAGGCGATTCGTGCTGACCCATCAATGGGGGAGGACGTTCTTGGCGGGACTGACTACCTTCGGGTCGAACTCCATATGGCAGCGAGCACCGAGATGATCACGCGCCTTGAAGACTTCATGCGTCGACGTTCCAAGATCGAACAGGTCGTTCGAAATGTGGACATTGATGATTCCGAGGGGCTCTTGGAAGTCGCTCAGATATTGTTTGGCGACCTCGCTCAGGAAAAGCTGACTGAGTACTTGAGTAACCGGGATGGCGCAGCGACCTAGCGCTCGTGATCTACCGCTGACAGCCTCGCGAGGTGGCCAGCTACGCGTTTTTCGGAAGATCAGCGAATGCCGCGGTTTTGTCGTTGTTCGCCTCTTTGGGGAGTCCGAGAACACGCTCACCAATGATGTTTCGCTGAACTTGGTCGGTGCCGCCATAGATCGGCGGCCCCTGAGCCCACAGGGCGGTGCCAGTGACTGCGCTCAGGAAGGGGTTGCCAGTGGCGTCGATGATGGCTTGGCGGTCCTCGTCTTCATATGCATGAAGCATCCCCTGCGCGCCAACGATCTGCAGGCTGAGATCCCTGGTCAGCCGCATGTTGTCGCTCATCGCCAGTTTCGACAGGTTGGCCATTCCAGGAACATCGAAACCTGCGAGCTTGGCTGCTTTGACCCGCAAGCCATTGAAGCGACCAAGCTCACCAAGGGTGTACAGCTTCACGAGACCTTGCCGAATCACCGGATCACCGTTGATTCCAGCCCCTGTCGCGAGATCCGCGAGTAGCTTCGCCATTCCACCGAGCGCACCCGGGGTCGGTCGAGTTTTGGTCGAGGATTTCGACTTGGATGGAGCACGCACAAAGTCGCCAGCACGCATCGGGAGGTGCCCGGCGATTGAGCCTGGGCTTGCTGCTCCGGCACCTCCAGATCCGCCGCCAGTGCCAAGCCCGGCCCGCTCGTTCATCAGGGTCGTGTTGGCAACAGCCCATCCTTGATTGCGGTCGCCGATCAAGGCGCTGGTCGCTACCCGTGCGTCGGTCAGAAAGACTTCGTTGAACAACGCGTGTCCGGTCATTTCTCGAAGCGGGCGCACGTCGATGCCTGGTTGCAGCATGTCGATGCCGAACCAGCTAATTCCCTGATGCTTTGGCAATTCAGGTGCGGTCCGTGCGATGAGCATTCCGAGCTCCGCTTGGTGGCCGAAGGTAGTCCAGACCTTCTGTCCATTCACCACCCATTCGTCGCCGTCCTCGATCGCGCGGCAGGTCAGTCCCGCGAGGTCTGATCCCGCTCCAGGCTCACTGAAGAGCTGACACCACGCCTTCTTTCCGGTGACGATGTCCCGGATGAAGTGATCGATCTGTTCTTGACTGCCGTGCGCCGCAATCGTTGGAGCAGCCAACAGCAACCCGAGACCGCCTGGCGCCCCGAGCGCACCGAAGCTGGAAATCTCGCCTTGGACCGCTACCGCGTCGTTTCGGGCGAGACCTTTGCCGTACGCATTCGTTGGAAGCCCGGGCGATGCCCATCCGGAGAGGCCGAGCAGCTCCCACCACGCTTCTACTGTGAGATCTGGGTCCCAGTTCTCCTCGAGCCAGGAACGGATTTCCTCCACAGGCGAGTCGGAGTTGCTTCGTTCGGTGTCTGATTGAGTCATGGTCGTACAGGTCCTCAGAGTGGAGACGGCCCTGATGAGGGCGTTGGGGCGCTATGGCCTGCAAGTCTGTCAGCGATGTCGGCGGTGTGCACGTTCTCGATCTCGTCGCGATGCTAGGTTGCAAATTGGCGGGACATCGTCCCCAGAAACGGGAGAAGAGACATGAAGTCAAGAAGAACTGCAATCGCGGGTGCCTGTGTTGTATTCGCATCACTGACAGCCTGCGGTGGAACCTCCAGCGCATCTGATGTGTGCGACAAGTACGACAAGGTCGCCGAAGAAATCGCCAACGACAAAGTCGCAGGTGCGTTCAATGGCGAGATTTTCGACGCCCTCGACAATTTGGCCAAGAAGGTCAAGAAGTTCGACGACGAGCCAGACCTCAAGGCAACTGGTGAGGCAATGCTCGACATGGCTAACGACGATTCTGCGAGCATCGACGAAGTGAACGCGATGATCGCCCCGGTGAAGGCTTTCTGCGAAAGCCAGTAGCTCTTCGCCTTTACCTCAGCCTGGTGGTGGGGTTGCCCTCTGGCGCAACACCACCACGCTTCGCCAACCTTCCGGTAGATCCCGAAATGATGTTCAGGATCTACCGGAAGCTATGGGGCATAAGCCCCAGCGACGAGATCGACTCTCGGAGCTTGTAGCTACAGCTGGAATGCTCCGACTGTGTACCACCAGTAGGCATAGCTCGGGCTCCATACGGTGCAGTAGTGAACGCCACGAATCGTGTCGGCGAACGACATAAACGCTGGGTCATTCCACCGTGTGAGCAACGCGTGCGCTGTCACCGAAACCGTGTTGCCCGAAACGGCCGAGTCCGGCAGTGGTGTGAGCCACTCGATGCCCGTAGTGCTAACAACGTCAGGTTGCAGCGCGAACGAAACACCAGAGGCAGTGAAGTCATTGCGCTGGCCGGTTGTCATCTCACCCCAAGCAAGATCGAGCGAGCGCTGGTTCAGCACGGAACACTCTTGATCGGTTGGCGCAGACGGGTAGCCCGCGGTTGCGACATGGTCGGCCGCACGGGTCTTGCAGTTCAGCAGCTTCGTGACTGACACCACGTTTCCAGCATCTGTGGTGAGCATTGCTGCCTCGCCCCAGGTCTGGGTGGCAAGTGGGGTCAAGGAGGCCTTGGATCCGCCGAATGGGCTCCGAGACTGGTGGATGGTCGAACCGATCGAGGCCAACGGCATGGTGGATTCGTTGAGGCCCGTCAATCGCTGTTGCGCATCCTGGCAATAGGTTGCCTCCGTCGCAGCGAGAGCTGTGTACGCCGGCTCACTTGAGATTGGTGAGTCCGTGCTGATCGACCAAACGAGCGATCCTGCAGGCGAGGACACAGACGCCGCCGCGTCGCCGTCGCCGTCAAACGCGATCGGAACGAGGGAGTGTTCCACTGCGGCAGTGAGCGCGCCGTGGTGAACTGTGACTGACCCAGAATATGACTCTCCCAGTGCAGCCTGAAGGTTGAAGGTCATTGAGTCTGACCCCATCTCAATATGACCGGTGTAGGAGCTGACCACGTTGCTGCCCGTGTATTTCGGTCCAGCACTTCCCGCCGTCACATACCCGGCCACTGAGATAGGTGCTTGGCCAGGTGCCGTATAGGTAAAGGCGGCAAGGACCCGCCCCACTCCAGTCCGATCACCACCTGGCGCAGTAGCACCAGGTGCACACCCGCTGGCGATAACGCCAAGCGACGCGAGGCCGATGGCGATTCTTGTCATTCGTTTCATGATTCCCCCTGCGACGGCTACGAATTCGGAACAGCGTACCGCTGTGTGGAACTTTAAGTCAGCCGGAGGTCAATGTCACGCAGTTGCCTGGAATCGATGCGGCTCGATTCGCTTCTGCGGGACACCTCCTTGCCGTCCGGCGGGGGCCCGGTGGATCTAGGTGCCAACCGCTCCACCTCGACTCTGTCGCTCCAGCAATGCGCACTGTCGAGCCAATTCCAAAACGAATCGACCCTCGGGCTCCAACGGGGAGTAGCTGGTCAATTCAACAATTCGCTGAACCCGGTAGGAGACCGCACGCGGACTCACGTGAAGCTGTCGAGCCGCGGCAGAGATGTTGCCACCACTCGATGCGAGCGCTGCGAGCGTCTCCATGAGATGGTCCCCAGAGTTTCGAGCGGCATTGAGTGGGCCCAGCACCGTGGAGACGAGTTCGGCCGAGAGGAGGGGGTTCGATCGCAAGAGTCGTTGGGGGACTAGCGAGGAGAACAGCACCAGCCTCGTAGATGCACTACCGCCGAAGTGCGCGGACCGGCCAGCGATACCAGCAATCTCCACTGCCTCGATCGCTTCCTCGTAGGACTGTCGAACGCCAAGTACTCCAGGGTGCGTCGAGCCAGCGCCGACTACAGCATCATCGCTGTGCGATTCGGCTGCAATGAACTCAGCAAGTCGCGTCTCCATCGGCCCGATCTGGCCCGGAAGGACGAGGACAAGGCGGCCGTTCTTGGTTGCCACGAGACCATCGGTGACTCCGAATTCTGAACGAAGCAACGACTCGACGCGCGTTGGAAGCGGGCCGCTATCGAAGTGATCGCGCTGAGTCTCCGCAACGAGAACATGATGTGAAGCGGCGAGATTGAACCCGAAGCTGTTGGCTCGCTCGGCAAGCAGGTGAGGGTCGTGAGAACCAGCCAGCAGGTCCTCGAAGAGTTCGCGTCGGCCCGCGGCATCAAACTGAAGAGAACGCTGTTGTGCAGCGGCAAATCCTTCGGCGATGGCTGCCGCCGCGTCGTCGCCAGCCCGAAGCAGTGTCATGGGCACATTCCAGCTCGACTCAGCCCGGTGGCGGTCGCTGGGCACTCCTCGCCATTCACGACTCGAGTCGCTGTCCGCTGACGTGTGGTACGTAGCAAATAGTCGCCACAGTGCGCTGAGGTAGAGGTCAAGGAGGCGGGGGAGCGCAATACCTTCCCGTGCTGCTTTGTCACCCTCCCAGCTGAGTCGCTCGAGTTGGGCTGAGGAGAGGCGGTCGCCGGACTGTGCAATGAGCAGAACCTCCGCAAGAAAGGGGCCAAGACGCTCAGGCTCGACTCCGCTGTCAGCCCCGGCCTCTCGTGCGACCTGTTCAAGAATCGCCGAGTCCATCGCGTAGGAGGCCCCCGGTGCGCCAGCTTCTGGATTGCCACGGGGATCGGGCTGATCAGCCTCCTTGCTCGGTTGACGGCTCACGGCACTCCTTCCTCCTTGAACAGTGTGCAGATCAGGCTTACTTTCCGAATGTCGGCAATCTAATCGCCAAACTGAGTCCGAACTGTATCGTCGCCCTCACCGATTCCGGAATGCAGAATGGAGAAGTGACTGTCCTAGCGAACACTCAGAGCTCGAAGTTCGTCGATCTTGATGTCCCATTGTGGGCGTGGGGTGCACTGCTGGGCATCATTGCCTTGATGCTGGCCATCGACCTGTTTCGGCATCGAGACGATCATGAGCCGACGCAGAAAGAAGCATTTCGAGAGTCCCTCGTCTGGGTCATGTGTGGGCTGTCGTTCTCAGTGGTGATCCTGATCGCGTTCGGCTCACAGGCGTGGGGCGAATACCTCTCGGGATATGTCATCGAGAAGTCGCTGAGCGTGGACAACGTGTTCGTGTGGGCCATGTTGTTCTCGACCATGGGAATACCCCTGAAATACCAGCATCGAGTGCTCTTCTGGGGGATCTTCGGCGCGCTTGCGCTTCGAGCGATCTTCATCGGGCTCGGGTCTGCGCTGATCTCGAGTTTCTGGTGGATGCTGTTGATCTTCGGCGCTCTTCTCATCGGTACTGGCATCAAGGTGCTCCGACACACAGCAGACGAGGGCCACGACGGTTCCAGCGGCGTGATGAAGCTCGTCGGTCGATTCGTGCCGGTCAGCTCAGACTTCGACGGTTCGAAGTTCCTGACGATCCAGAACGGCAAGAAGGTCGCTACACCGCTGCTCGGCGCGCTGATTGCCATCGAACTCACCGATGTGATCTTTGCGGTTGACTCTGTTCCCGCGATTCTGGCCGTCTCTCACGAGAACTACCTGGTGTTTGCCTCCAACGCGTTCGCAATTCTTGGACTGCGGGCGATGTACTTCCTTCTGGCCGATGCCAAGGAGCGCTTTCACTACCTCTCCCATGCGCTGGGCCTCATCCTCATCTTTGTTGGCATCAAGATGACGATCTCCCACTGGTACCACATGCCGACATTCATCTCCCTTGGGGTCATTGTGGTCATTCTTGCTGGTGGCATTTTCTTCAGTCTTCGGCGACCGCAAGACCTTCATATCCACGATGAGGGCCATGCTGGCACCCATGCGTCTCCACATGCCTCGACTG
The DNA here is from genome assembly GCA_003514205.1 of Acidimicrobiaceae bacterium. GTDB lineage: Bacteria > Actinomycetota > Acidimicrobiia > Acidimicrobiales > Microtrichaceae > UBA11034. Next base: position 1,847 of record DORQ01000337.1, on the reverse strand, counting down.
CGGACACAAAATCGGACCGAGGGTAACCACCGGTAGCACGCTGGCCCTTCCTGTGGGCCAGCGGGTGAAGAGGTTCAAGACTGAACACCACTAAACACTGTAAAGTGCCAACGGTGGGGAGACTACGTAGGAACAGATCAGTGCTGGATCGCGCAATCAGCCGGCGGACGCTGATGAAAGGGGCAACCGGTAGCGGTCTCGCGATGACGTTTGGCTGGACCTCGGGATGCGCTCCCGACTCACCGCTCGACCCCCTCGAGGGAGCAGTCAGAGGCCTTCCTCTGCCCACCGCAGGCAGGGACACCTTTGCGCGTGTGCCTGACGCCTTCAACCGGAGAGTTCGTTCCGAGACCACCACGGTTCCACTCACGCTCCTCGAGGGAGCCCTGCCGGCCAGCCTGGCTGGGCATGTGTTCTTTCAATCGCTCTCGCTGCTACCCACTGATTCGGGATTTAGCGGCGATTCACTCCTGTGGCGTCTTGATCTTGATCAGCCGACACCACAGATCACTTCGCGGATCTTGGAGACCACTGACTTCCACATGGGCGAGGCGTTCGCCGATACCCCCCTTCGGTTCGAGTCCCACGGAATGATGCGCCTCGGCCCACTGGGGTTG
>DORQ01000337.1:0-1038 GCA_003514205.1 Acidimicrobiaceae bacterium | reverse complement strand
GGTGGTCGCCCGTGGGAAGTGGATCCGGCCACGTTGGCACCCGTTGGTCCCGTCGGTTGGCTGCAGGACTATCGACCAATGGCTGAGTTGGTGGGCTTCAACCAGTTTCTGTGCCCCATGAACATTACGAGCGCCCACCCACCCTACGATGCCGAAACGGGGGAGTACTACGGGGTTTCTTTGTCGATCATTCCCGTTCCAGGGATGCACTACTGCGAGGTGTTGTGTTGGGACGGTGCGGGCGAGATCAAACGAGTTCCACTGCTCACCCCGGACCTGCAGCCGATTCTTATCTCCCAAACTGCACATCAGATCTGCGTTTCCAGGGACTACCTCGTGATCCTCGATGCTTCCTCCAGTATCGAGTTCACCAAGCTCGCGGAATCACCTCATAGCTGGGCCTCTGGACAGACAGTTCCGCCTCGGCCAGATTCACACTTCTGGGTCATTCGCCGCGATGACCTTCGGCGCACCACTGGCAGTGCCATCGCTCGGCGTGCGATTGTGCCTCGAGAATCGGGGCACTTCATGGTGGACTACGAGAACGAACCCGGCAGGATCGTGATTCACAGCCCACATACCTCGGCGCTTGATTTCGCTGAGTGGATCATGCCGTTCGATGTGCATCCGAACTCTCGCACACCAGTGCGGCCGGCCCTCGTCGATGCGATCACCCCCGTGAACTACGACATCGGCGTGATAGGACGATACGAGATCGAGGTGCAAACAGGCCGGGTGCTTGACCAGACTGCATTCTTCAACGACTGGACCTGGGGCACCGGTGGCCTCACAGCCCGAAACCCAAAGATGGCAGCGAACACCGGTGGTGATGTGTTCCACTGCAACTCAGGCTTTCCTACAGACCTCGCAATCGAGCGGGTCTACTCCGGCTTCATTCCGTATCCCCACCGACTAGTTCCGAACGAGGAGCTGCCCTGGGAGGGCGTGCCGACCAGCCTCGTGCGGATCGATCATGACGCCTCACGAGTTGTCGATGGCTACTTCTTTGCGGGGGACCTCTTCGCATGGACACCCACA
>DORQ01000257.1:740-9301 GCA_003514205.1 Acidimicrobiaceae bacterium | reverse complement strand
GATGTGGTCGGTGGTGCATTTGCCTTTCGCCTTCAGGAGAATCGGCAGGTCGAGGAAGTCGTTCCCATCCCATGGCTCAAACGGCTCCAGCAGCTGGAGTCGATCCGAGGTTGGCGAAACGACCACAGTGACAGCACTGGCATCGGCGGGTGGCGCGATGAAGGTGTTCGCCCCCGGCGTGAACCCGGCGGCAGGAAGCTCAAGGCCAACGGGAACATTCAGCATCACCTCGGCGCCGGAGTCGCTGATCAACGGTTGGCTGAGAGGGTCGAAGTCGAGTGTGCCCGCAAGTGCCAACGCGACCACGGTCTCGGGGGAGGTCACGAAGGCCAAGGTGTTTGGAGATCCATCATTTCGCTTGGGGAAGTTGCGGTTGTAGCTCGTGACGATCGTGTTTGGTGTGCTCGTGACTTCCTCTGGTCGCGCCCACTGTCCAATGCACGGTCCGCACGCATTGGCGAGCACGGTTGCGCCTGCTTCTTCGAAGGTGGCGAGGAGCCCGTCTCGCTCGATGGTTGCACGGACCTGCTCGGAGCCCGGCGTGATGAGCAGTGGCACCTTCACCTTCAGCCCGTTGGCAGCAGCGAAGCGCAGAATGGAGGCCGCCCGGGTGATGTCTTCATATGAGGAGTTTGTGCAGCTTCCGACGAGTGCAGAGCTGATCTTCAGAGGCCAGCCTTGTGCTTTGGCTTCTTCTCCGAGGTCGGACACCTCTCGGGACAGGTCGGGTGTGTGGGGTCCATTGATGCGGGGGCGGAGTTCGTCGAGGTTGATCTCGATGACCTGGTCGAAGAATTCCCCAGGATTGCTCACTACCTCGGGGTCGGCCCGCAGATGCTCAGCTGCCGCATCGGCGGCGGCGGCCAAGTCTGCTCGGCCGGTGGATGCCAGGTACGCACTCATTTTCTCGTCGTAGCCGAACAGGGAGGTGGTTGCGCCGATCTCGGCGCCCATGTTGCAGATCGTCGCTTTGCCGGTGCAGCTCAAGGAGTTGGCGCCCTCGCCGAAGTATTCAACAATGGCGCCTGTTCCACCTTTGACGGTGAGGATGTCTGCGACCTTGAGGATGATGTCTTTGGGTGAGGTCCAGCCGCTGAGGGATCCGGTGAGGTGGACCCCGATCAACTTCGGCCAACGCACGTTGAACGGGAAGCCGGTCATCACATCCACCGCATCGGCTCCACCCACGCCAATTGCAATCATCCCGAGACCACCGGCGTTCGGGGTGTGGCTATCGGTCCCTACCATCATCCCGCCTGGGAATGCGTACTGTTCAAGCACTACCTGGTGGATGATGCCTGACCCCGGTCCCCAAAAACCGATGCCGTACTTCGCGGAGACCGACTCGAGGAAGGCATACACCTCGCTGTTGCCCTGCTCGGCCGCAAGAAGGTCAACCTTGGCGTTCTCCTTCGCCTGAATGAGGTGGTCGCAATGCACCGTTGATGGCACGGCCACCGTTGGCAGGCCCGCTGTCATGAACTGCAGCAGCGCCATCTGGGCAGTCGCATCCTGCATCGCAACTCGATCAGGTCGAAGGTCGTTGTAGGAAATGCCGCGATCGACCTCTGACCAGGAGCTCGCGTCGAGGTGATTGAACAGGATCTTCTCGGACAGCGTGAGCGGACGGCCGAGTTGTGTTCTCGCAGCGGCGAGGTTGGCTTCACAAGTCGCGTAGACAGCCTGGACGAGCGAGAGGGGAGTTGATGCGGCAGGGTTCATGGCAAAGCTCCTGGGATCGGTGGGTGGAGAGGAGTTCTCCAGTACCATACAAGTAGCGTACAAGTCCTCTCGTGACAATACAAGTATCATACAAGTGGAGCCCCCCTCGATGCAGAAGAATTCGCAGCGAAATCCTCAACGAGTGATCCGCTACCAGGTGATTGCTGACGATCTTCGCAATCGTGTGAATTCCGGGGAGTTTGCGGCTGGGGAGCTGTTGCCGTCGGAGGCAGAATTGTCGAAGTCCTTCGCCGCGAGTCGCGTGACGATTCGACGAGCCCTTGAAGCATTGCGCGCCGAACGACTTGTCGATTCGCGACAAGGGTTCGGTTGGTATGTGGCGGCGGAACCGTTGCGCCAGGATCTCAGCCATCTTGGAACGATTGAACGGCAACTGCGGGCCGCAGGAATGCGGTCCGAGCGACGCATTCTGTCGTTCAGCTTCGTCGAGGCGCCGCCCCGGGTTCGAGACATACTTGGTGAGCGCACAGTTCTTGAAGTTCGCCGCCTCAATTTGGCGGACGGGCAGCCATTTGCGGCAGTCACGGTGTGGTGTCCCGAAGCGATTGGGAACCAGCTCTCACGGGCTGATGTCGAACGTGCGAGCTTCTTAGAGCAACTCCCAGTCGAACTAGGTGGCGCATCGCAAACCATTGGTGCTCGCGTAGCGAGCGCTGAAACGGCAGCATTGCTTGGGATTCCGGTTGGATCGGCACTGCTGGTGGCCGATCGTGTGACGCGAAGCTCGCTCGGGCGTCCAGTGCTCGTGAGTCGTCATGTGTTCGCAGCGCATCGCACGGAGTTCGAGGTGGAGTTGAGTTTTGCGAGCGATTCCTTCGGTGCAGTCGGAGTGCGGCTTCTCGAGGATTCCGAACCGGAAAGCCCGGCCAGCGCCGTGACCGAGGATTAGTGTCGACGATATGCGGTTCGGTCGACACACTCCCCAGACGTCTCCATACACCACGCGAGTGGCCTCATCGTTCAACCGTCGAGTCGTGAGCGTCTTGCTCTGTTCGACTGCACTGGTTGGCGCTGGCTGCTCGAGCTCAGAGGTCACTGAGGAGCAGTTTGTGGACCACGCGATCGAGATCTCCAAAGGCCTCAAGGGTTCAGAGAATGAGCCGCTCTATCGCACAGCGTTCAGCTGCGCCTACGAGGAGTTGAAAGGCCAGCAGGATCTTCTCGGTGACTTCATGGACATCACCGCAGAGGAGGACTATCCCGACGCTATGTCCGCGGCGATTTCGAAGCCACTTGCCCCGTGCCTCACCGAGGTGGCGCGTGACTTTGCTACCGGAGCTTCGGGCGCGTCAGGTTCGATAGGCACCACGGGAGTAGCAGGTACGGGAGCTACTGGCGCATCCTGAACTGGCTACTGGCACATCCTGAGTCAGCCGCTCAGTCCAGATGGACGATACCCATCCGCACTGCCTGCAGAACCGCTTGGGTGCGATCCCGAGCGTCCAGCTTCTGATAGATCGAGGCGAGGTGGTTCTTCACGGTCTTCTGGGAGATATAGAGCGCAGCTGCCACTTCTGGTGTGCTGCATCCGTCAGCAATGAGCTGTAGGACCTCCTCCTCACGCTTGGTAACCGTTCGCTCGTCCTCGGTTCGAGCCTTTTGGTCCAGCCGTCGAACCTCATCGAGCATGGAGCGGGCGAGCTGAGGGGACAAGACGGTCTCGCCTCCAGCTGCCATTCGAACTGCCTGCGCAATCTCGTCGGTGGAGCAGTCTTTGATGAGATATCCAGTCGCTCCAGCACGAATTGCGTTGGTCAGAACCTCCTTGTCGACGTGCATGGTCAGCATCACGATTCGGGAAGCGCTACCGCTTGCCTTCACCTGACGGCAGGCCTCAACGCCATCACAGTTCGGCATGGAGACATCCATGAGGATGACGTCGGGCTCGAGGGACTCTGCGAGTCTCACTGCCTCGACTCCGTCTCTAGCCTCGCCAACCACGTCAAACCCGGAGTCTTCCATGGATCGTCGGAGACCCTCGCGGAGCATCTGGTGATCATCTGCGAGCATCAGTCGAATGGGGTTCATCGCGTTCCTCCACGGGAAGCAGGGCTAAATCGAGATTGTGACTTTGAGGGTCCTAGGGTGCAGATCACGGTTGTGCCTGCCCCAGGAGTGCTTTGGACTTCCAGCGTTGCGCCAATTGATGCCGCACGCTCTCGCATCCCGAGCATTCCGTAACTATCCAATCGGCCGGACTTTCCGATTTGAAAGCCAATTCCGTTATCTTGCACACGAATTTCTGAACATCCGTCCTCGCACCGCCAGTCGATACGGACCGCGCTGGCCCGGGCGTGTCGTTCGATGTTTGTGACGGCCTCTTGAGTAATGCGCCACATCTCACGTTCCTGAAGGAGTGGGAGTCGTTCAGTGCCCTCGACCTGTAGCTCGATATCGATTCCTGTTCGTTCCCGGACTCGGTCGACGTAATCTCTGAGGGTGGATTCGATCCCGGCCTCCTCACTGACGTCAGTTCGCAGGTCGTACAAGGTGTCGCGAACCTCGCGGATGACGCCCCTCACGTCGTCGCGAAGGTGATCAAGGCCGGCAGCCAAGTCCTCACCGATTCGGTATCGGTTGATGAGCCGATCCAGCTCGAAGGCCAAGTAGGCGAGAGATTGGCCGATTCGGTCGTGAAGGTCGCGTGCGATTCTGGTTCGCTCTTCGTCCGCACCCACGGTGCGGAGCCGGGCAAACCACCGAGCGTTGTCAAGTGCTAGCGCAAGTGGTGGAACGAAGCCGTTGAGAAGGCCAGCGGTCCTTCGATCGAACTTGCCACGCTCGCGGTGTTCGAGCGCCACGAGGCCGATGATCGCTCCGCGGGCGGTCAGCGTGCCGTACAGCCCCGAACCGCTTCGATCCTGAAAGCCCTGGGCATCGATGGTTCCAAGGTCGTTGCAGGTGATCACCACTTGCTCTGTCAGTGCCCGTCGGAGACCGAGAGGAAGCGACGAGGTTTCAATCCGGGCAGGCACATGACAGCCCTCTTGGCGAATGATCTGCCAATGGCCATCGGTATCGTCGAAAAGCAGGACGAGCACGGTGTCGAACTCGATGAGACCTCGGAGCCGGTTCACGGTGGAGTCGAGCACCTCGTTCATATCCAGTGAGGCTGGAAGTGTTTGAGCAACCTTGTGGAGCGAGGAAAGCAGAGCGTTGGCATCGGCGAGCCGACCTAGTCGGTCGAGTGCGCTATCTCTCGCTCGATCGGCCTCCCCTGTGAGGTTTCTGCCATACCCGGCGATCAGGCTGATCAGAACGATGAGCACAGACCAAGTGGCCGCTGCTCGCGCAACTCCAGCGTCGAGTTCGCTGAGCTGAAGTGCAGGGATGGAGATTGCTAGGCAGGCCGCAACAGCGACTCGGACACCGAACCCATAGCCTCTGGCGAAGCTCGCAATGACGATGACCGAAATGAGTGTGAAGGAGAATGGGGACTCCCAAAAGCCAGTGCTCACCACGATGGTGACGTAGAGCGCTGTCTCGAACACCACACGAGTGAGTGAGCTCACATCGTTGGTATAGCGAACGGGTCGGAAGGAGCGGAGGGCGGCGTGAACCGCAATAACAACTGCGCTGCCGATGACGAACGTGTTTCCAGCAATAAGTCGATCGGCGGCAAGGAGGAATGAAATCGCAACAGTGGCGATTCGGATTGCGGTGATTGCTGGAGAGAAGAGCGCCACCCGATCAGGGTCGGATCGAACATCGGCGAGGTACGCAGGGGGCTGGTGAGCAGGGGGCTGGTTGGTGGCGCCAGGCCGTCTGTTGGAACGCCGAAACAACCTGCTGCGAGGAGCAGTGCTCGACGGGACCGACTTAGCCGCGCCGTGGTCGCTTTCGCGATCTTTGTGGAGTTGTCGTGTTCGCATTCACTCACCTGATACGGCGCATACCCAGCGTTCGCGTCGCCGGTTCCTGTCGGCAGTGAGCACCCAGAGTTGAGTGACCGTCGTGATCGATGTTCCAGGCCGGTGGGCTTCGCGGTGTAGCTTCTCGCGATGATTCTCGTGGGGCTCACAGGCGGAATTGGTTCAGGAAAGACAACGGTGTCAGCAGCACTCGCTCAACGTGGTGCTGTCATTGTCGACGCCGATGCGATCGTCCATGAGTTGCAGGCACCAGGCACGCCGGTACTCGCGGCGATGGTGAAGGAATTCGGAGAGGAGATCTTGGACTCATCGGGCCAGTTGAACCGTGCCGCGGTCGCGCATCGAGTCTTTGGCGACCAGGCAGCACTCGCTCGTCTCGGTGAGATTGTCCACCCGCCAGTTCGCGAAGAGATTTTCGCTCGGGTACTCGCCGAGGCCGACACCGACCATGTCGTCGTCCTCGATATTCCGCTCCTCACTGAATCTGGATGGGAAGGGCTGATTGGGACCATTGTGGTTGACCTCGATCCTGCGGTGGCGGTGGAGCGGCTTGTGGCTCACCGAGGGTTCTCCCGTGAGGATGCGGAGGCGAGAATTGCTCGCCAGGCAACCCGAGAGGAGCGTCGGGAGAAGGCAGCCATCGTCATTGACAACTCGGGAACACTTGTTGACCTTGAGCCTCAAATCGAGAAGGCCTGGGAATGGATTGAGAGTCACCGGAATTGAGCCGCCGGCTGGCTGGCGGGCGGCGCGAGGGGTTCACTGTCAGGGGTCCCAACTAGCATCCAGAGGGTGACTGACCACACTCTCGACACACCAAGCGAAGCCCCAGCGTTGCCAGGATCGGTAACGGGGGGCTCCCGCGCGGCGAAGCCCTTCGTGATGAAGTCAGAGTTTCGACCGGCGGGGGATCAGCCTGCAGCGATTGAGGCGCTCGCAGAGGGCGTCTGGCGAGGCGAGCGGTTCCAAACCCTGTTGGGCATCACCGGGTCGGGAAAATCGGCGACGATTGCCTGGACGATTGAGCAGCTGCAGCGACCAACGCTGGTGTTGGCCCCCAACAAATCGCTTGCTGCACAGCTCGCCAATGAGTTTCGCGAGTTCTTTCCTGACAATCGTGTTGAGTACTTCGTTTCCTATTACGACTATTACCAACCTGAGGCCTACATGGTCTCCTCGGATACCTATATCGAGAAGGACGCAACGGTCAACGACGAGATAGATCGGCTCCGACATGCAGCAACCTCCTCGTTGTTGACTCGCCGTGACGTCATTGTCGTTGCCTCCGTTAGCTGCATCTACGGCCTTGGTTCCCCTGAGGAGTATGCAAACAAGCTGTTGGTCCTGCGCTCCGGCGAGTCCTATGACCAACGAGCGATACTCCGACAGCTGGTTGCGATGCAATATGAACGAAACGAGATGAACCTCGTTCGTGGGAAGTTCCGGGTGAAGGGGGATGTGATTGAGGTCCATCCCGCCTACGACGAAGCTGCCGTTCGTATCGAGCTCTTTGGTGACGATGTCGAGCAGATCTCCACCTTTGATCCCCTCACTGGCGATCGCATCGAGACCCTGGAGGAGTTCATTCTCTTTCCCGCCACCCATTACGCAACTTCTGATGAACGGATGCGGCTTGGAATAGCGCGAATTGAGGAGGAGCTAGCGGGTCGGCTTGCGCAGTTTGAGAAAGAAGGCAAGCTCCTTGAGGCTCAGCGGCTTCGAATGCGTACTGAGTACGACCTGGAGATGATGCAGGAAATGGGGTTCTGCAACGGCATCGAGAACTACTCCGGCCCCATCGATGGTCGCGGCTATGGCGAACCGCCAAACACCCTGCTCGACTTCTTCCCAGCTGACTACCTCACTATTCTTGATGAGTCTCATGTCACGATCCCTCAGCTTCACGGCCAATTTGAGGGCGACAGAAGCCGAAAGCTCACCCTGATCGACCATGGTTTTCGACTGCCCTCTGCAGCAGATAATCGGCCGTTGCGTTTTGAGGAATGGGTTGAGCGGGCTGGCCAGACCATCTTCCTGTCGGCCACTCCTGGCCCGTGGGAGCGTGAGCACTCAGGCCAAATCGTTGAGCAGGTGGTGCGCCCTACCGGCCTCGTTGACCCCGAAGTGATCGTGAAGCCTACAAAAGGCCAGATTGACGATCTGCTGGTGCAGATCAACGACAGAGTGGTTCGTGGCGACAGGATCTTGGTCACCACACTGACCAAGAAGATGGCTGAGGATCTGACCGATTACCTGCTGGAGATGGGTGTTCGGGTGCGATATCTCCACTCTGAGGTCGACACCATTGCACGAATCGAGCTGATTCGCGACCTCCGCCTTGGTGATTTCGACGTGCTAGTTGGTATCAACCTGCTCCGAGAAGGCTTGGACCTTCCCGAGGTCTCTCTGGTTGCAATTCTCGATGCGGACAAGGAAGGTTTTCTTCGCTCGGAGACATCGCTCATCCAGATGATTGGTCGTGCCGCTCGAAACGTGGATGGCGAAGTGATCATGTACGCAGACAAGCTCACCAAGTCAATGGAGCGGGCGATCGGCGAGACCAATCGTCGACGTGCCGTGCAAGTGGCCTACAACGCCGAGCATGGCATTGTCCCCCAGACCATCCGCAAGGCAGTCAATGACATCCTGGCGGATCTTCGAGGTCGAGAGTTCAAGGGGGCACCGGTTCCCGGCAAAGATCAGCGCAAGCGCCGACCAGGGGAGAAGCCTGTTCGTGACGAGTTTGCCGATCTGGCTCCGCAAGACCTTGGTCGTCTCATCCAGACCTTGGAGGAGGAAATGCACGAAGCATCCGCTGACCTACGATTCGAATACGCCGCTCGCTTACGAGACGAGATCAAAGAACTCAAGCGAGAATTGCGGGAAGCAGGAATGGCTAGCTAGCTGGAGAATGGCTGCCCAGTTGGAGAATGGCGAGCTCACTTG
>DORQ01000257.1:0-597 GCA_003514205.1 Acidimicrobiaceae bacterium | reverse complement strand
GAGCTCACTTGAAGAATGGGAGCGCAACTCTGTAGCGGAAGTATTTACCTTTGTGGGCATTGACCATTGCCACGATGCTCATCACGTAATTCAGTGCCATTCCTGCAAAGAGCCCGAAAAACACAACGAAGAAGGGCCAGGGAGGCGCCTCATTCACTGCGGTGGAAGAACCGGATCTCGCGGTGAGCGGTATGGCGATGAACATCAGTGCGAAGCTCAGGAGCCAGAGAATCATGAAGGTGATCTGGAAATTGAGTGCCTGAGCCGCATGATGGCGAGTGAAGCGGTTCTTGTCTTTCTCCAGTAGATACAGCACCAGCGGCACCACGAAACCACCAGCGAATGGACCAAGGTGGGCAAGGGTCGCGAGCGTCTTGCCCTTCTCCTCCTCGGTTCGTGTATCCGGCGCCTGGGGGAGTTGGTTCGGAGCGAAAGGGCCCCATTGGGATCCAGTCCACCACCGCAGACCGTGTTCAGTTGGGTACCAACCCTCAAATGACTGCCCTGAGTTCATTCGTCACACGATACCGGGGCGGCGCACGGGTTCTCCGGCGGGCCAAGCTGCAGCGATGACACAGTTGCCGCAGTGCTGCAGAT
>DORQ01000267.1 GCA_003514205.1 Acidimicrobiaceae bacterium | reverse complement strand
GACACCCGACCATCATCCAAGAACGCATACCCCACAGTCGAGACCCCGCCACCAGCAGGTCCTTCCTCTGCCGCGTCAGGTCACCTCAGCACCTTGTATGCCGTCGGCAGCCACGTCCCGGCACACTTTTCGGGAACCCGATGCACGCGAGTCTCAACGATCACCGTGTATACAATTGGCCCTGGCACTTCGTTGCAGGTCCTTCGCATTCCCTACCTGCCCTTCTTAACAGGAAGCCTTAGCCAATAGATAGTGAACCCGATCAGGCCCGCACCACCGACAATGAAGCAGGCACCCCGCCCTGACTCTTCTGAGCGCATGAGTTGAAACCCGAGGATAGGCGCCATGATCTCGACGGCAGCGATGGTTATGTATATTCGCCAGTAGCCTATGTCGAAGAGCGACCTCCTGGTCGGCCGTCCCTTTTCAGCCTTGTTCATGTGACTACCATCCGCAAGTCGGGCAGGCGATAAGACTTCCCGACACACTGTCGCCAGCACCCGCTACCCACACGTATTGGTCTACGAATGGCCCATGTGCATTAGGTGGATCCATTGCATAATCAACGAGCGTGGCGAAAAAGCCGATCACTACGGTTCCTTTGGTCGCATGGACGATGGACGGATAGAACTCACGGTGACGTCCTTGATAGGAAGGTGAGGATGCGTACTGCGCCGCGACGTAAGAGTCAACAGTTCCGGCGCCAAACTCCTGGAGAGATTGGATAGCGAGGTCGGCCTCTCCTTTGGCCCAGCCACCCTATACTCGAAATCAACGTCCTGAAACTGTAGACCCCCACGGCGGCTTGAATTATCTTATACGTTCGCGACTCTTGGAAGGTTCCGCGCTTAGAATCGCCCCTCTGGGGGTTGAAGGGTTTCCATCCTGGCAGACTGAGGGGGATGTTCAGAGTCGATCCAGACGGTCCGTCGCTGAGCATCGTGCCGGTGTAGTCGGCGTGGTTGATGGGGTCTTGGGGGTAGGTGTAGGTGGTGGTGTTACCACCAGCGACCGGGTCGGTGGCCGTGAACATCCCCAACGCCGGCAGATACGTCCGGGCACCCATCAAGGTCTGGTTCAACCCTCCGGTGTGTTCATACCCCCGCTGGAACACCCCGGCCCACCCATCCGTGGTCCCGGTACCCGTCCGGGTAGCCGGCACCGCCGTCGTGTCCACCACCCCACTGGCAGGGTTGAGCGGTTGACCGAACGGGTCGTACACAAACGCCGCCGTCACCGACCCATCCTCCACCGTCGCGATCACATCACCATGCAGGTTCGACACCGACCACGAACCGGTCGCGCCCACGGCATACCCCTTGCGGTTCAGCACCCCACCCGGCAACGACACATACCGCTCCACCACCGCACCACCAGCAGTCAACAACAAGTCCGGCGAATCACCGGTACACTCTCACCACCCCCGGATCACCATTCAGGGCATACGAACTGGTCACGGTCGCGGGCGTGTCGGTCCCGAACGCCGGGGCGGTCACCGACGTGACACGGCCCCGGACGTCGTTAAACGGTGCACGCCCACACCCTCGGGTAGGGCTGGCCGTTGTGGCAAGGCCTGACTGCTGAAGCAGGTTGACAACTTCCGGGCAGTCCTCCTCCGGAACTCCATCTGTACACCCTGGGTGCCACAAGACCAGTTTCAGTCGCGAGACCAGCACGATCCGGGAAGACTGAGGACAGTTCACCTACAGCCACAGGCCTTGGCTGGCGAGGAGTCGTTGACCGTCACCGTCCAGCAACGACTTGGCCAAAAGCCTCTTTCCGACGCTCGTGGTCAGGCCGACGAGAGTCTGGCCAGCTTCAACATACGGGCGGACCTGCGAGGACAGGGCTTCGAGGAGTTCCCGCTCGTGAACCCCCGGTGCGCGACCATTCCCCACCGCCAATAGCTCCTCCAACCGCGGGCGATCGGCTTCCTCAAGCAGAGTCTCGGCGCGAGCCTGGAGGTGGCAATGGGTCGGCTTGGGGTCCTTCGCCAGGCCCAGTCCCGTGAACCAAACCCCGATGTTGATGTAGTACCGGCTCGAGTAACTAGACTTCTGCAGGTTGAGGACCACGATCGAATCTGGGCCCGCGAGGTACCATGATCCTGACTTCTTTCGAGCTCCTAACGTCTTTGCGAATTGATCGAAGGTCGACTGCACGATATTCGCAATGGTCATGACCCGTAATTCACCACATCTCCACTCAAGGGTTCGCCGGGGAACTGGACATCACGTAGCTTAAGACACCTCTCAATCTGGTTTAAGCTCGAAGATGTGCCTTGACTAAAAGTTGATCGCATCGACGCGGACACCTGACCGCAGTCGAAAAGCTTTGACGTACCCAGTCCCGTAGTCCATTTGCTGATACATTTGGCATCACGTCAATGCGCTCCGCGCGCGTAACTTGGATCGCTTGCCAAGCGCGTTCAGCTCTCACAGCAGAAGCGCGAGCCGCTCTATTTGCTTTCCCGATGTTGGGCACACCCTTTGGCGGCAGCGATCGCATCTGCCTTCCGTATTTTGCCCACCACGGCGAGCGCCCTCGCCGTTCCAAACGGTAGCAGCAGAAACCATGTCGAGAATCCCCGAATCGTCGTGATCCACGGCGACCTTGTATACCCCTCTAGCCTCGATCTTTCGTCGGTGGGGTTGACCCGGTTTCGTGGACATCGGTTAGCGGCTTGTGCCGCGGTGGTGAGCTGGTGCTCGTAGGCTACCGGGTTGGTCTGGCCGAGGCTTGAGTGCCGGCGGCGTCGGTTGTAG
>DORQ01000224.1:3275-4614 GCA_003514205.1 Acidimicrobiaceae bacterium | reverse complement strand
GAACCGGCCTGGGACGGAGCTGTCGGAGGCGCAGAGCGTCAAGGCGTTCAAGCAGTTCGGCACCCTGGGTGCGGGCAACCACTTCGTGGAGGTGTGTGTGGATGAACGCGGCCGCGTGTGGGTGGTGCTTCACTCAGGCAGCCGAGGTATCGGCAACCTGTTGGCGCAGATGCACATCTCCCGAGCTCGAAAGCTTGCGAAGGTTCTCCGGTTGCGGTTGGAGGATCCAGACCTCGCCTACTTCACTGAGGACATACCCGAGTTTCAGGCGTACATCTCCGACATGTTGTGGGCTCAGGACTATGCGCGGGCAAACCGTGATCAGATGATGGACAACGCGATGCGTGAGGTGTTTGCCTTCCTCGGATTTGGCAGCGAGACCCGTCGCATCAACTGCCATCACAACTTCACTCAACGAGAGATGCACGGTGGCCATGAGTTGTGGATCACCCGCAAGGGTGCCATCAAGGCTGATGTTGGCGATTTCGGCGTGATTCCCGGTTCGATGGGCACGAACAGCTTCATTGTCGCCGGTAAGGGAAATGCTGCAAGTTGGAACTCGTGCTCCCACGGGGCGGGGCGGCGACATAGCCGAACCCAAGCGCGGAAGCTGTTCAGCGCAGCAGACCTCGCGACACAGATGAGTGGCAAGGTGTGGCTTTCGGGCCGCGCGGATGCGTTGGTGGACGAAATTCCGACGGCGTACAAGAACATCGACCAGGTGATGGCCGACCAGTCGGACCTCGTCGAGATTCTCCACACGTTGCGTCAGGTTCTGAACTACAAGGGGACCTGAGTAGTCGGAGAGGTAGCTGCACGCAGGGACCAGCAGCTTCCGGCCGATGTCTTTTCAACCAATGAGTTGAAAAGACATCGGCCGTTGTCGTATGTTGTTTTCAACCAACTAGTTGAGGACGCAAGATGTCTGATCCGCTCTCTGACGTGTTTGCCGCGCTGGCAGACCCGACTCGTAGAAGTCTTGTTGCCCGGTTGGCGGTGAGTGACGCCAATGTCGGCCAACTTGCGGAGCCGTTCGACATCTCGATTCAGGGCATCTCCAAGCACCTGAAAGTATTGGAATCAGCCGGTCTGGTAACCAAAACACGTGACGCACAGCGAACCACGGTCCATCTTGAGGCACAGGTATTCGACCTGATGACGAAGTGGGTCGAGCGCTATCGCCACGAGGCCGAACGGCGCTACCAGCGACTCGACAGCGTGCTGGCAGACATGGACGGCTCGGCCGCAAGGTCTGGCTCGGCCGCGAGGTCCGGCTCGGCCTCGAGGGATCTGCCACCTGAACCACAAGCCCGAACCACCAAGCGAAAGCCTTGATTGC
>DORQ01000224.1:2214-3141 GCA_003514205.1 Acidimicrobiaceae bacterium | reverse complement strand
ATCAACCGTACCGTTGGCATCGAAGCTGACGAAGACGTGCCGCTCATCAGACTCACTCGTGAGTTTGCGGCCACCCCTGCACAGTTGATCAGAGCGCACACCGATCCCGAGCTCTTCGTTCAATGGGTCGGTCCCGATCGGATGGACTCCCGCATCATCGAGTGGGATGCCCGCGACGGCGGGTGCTGGCACTACGTGTCAACCCGCGACGGCGTGGACTACGAGTTTCGTGGCTGCTTTCACGAAATCACCGACAACCGAATCGTGCAAACCTTCGCGTTCGTTGGAATGCCAGAACATGTCGCGCTTGAGACAGTTCGTTTCGAGGATCTCGGCGGGGGAACGGCCCGGCTGGTAGCGCAGTCGTTGGTCGACAGCTTCGAGGCTCGCGATTCTTGGCTTGCTACAGGAATGGAAACGGGCGTTGAGCAGGGGTATCGCAAGCTTGACCTACTACTCGAGTCGGGCGGGCGCTGATGTCGTTGGGACTCACGGACCTCGAACCTGCAGAGCGTCACCGAGTAGTAGCGCTCGGCTTCGGTGAACTCGTCGGCTCAGTCGTGGATTGGGAAGCCCCAACTCCGGTGACCGGCTGGGTCGCCCGGGATGTAGTTGCTCACCTGCTCGAATGGTTTCCAGCTTTCTTGGCGTCAGGTGGGATCGAGTTACCACCGGGGCCCTCTGTTGATGTGGACCCGGTAGGTGCGTGGACAGCGCAGTGCGCTGCAGTGCAGGCGCTGCTCGACGACGCTTGTACCGCGGAGTCAACGTTCGTTCATCCCCAGGCCGGCACCCATCAACTCGCGGTTGCCATCGATGAGTTCTATGTGGCCGACGTGTTCATGCACACCTGGGATCTTGCACGAGCCTGTGGGAGAGAACCTGACCTCGATCAGGAATTCTGTGGTCAGCTTCTCGACGCGATGG
>DORQ01000224.1:0-1995 GCA_003514205.1 Acidimicrobiaceae bacterium | reverse complement strand
TCGGGCGTGACCCAACCTGGCAGGACTCCGACCCAAACTGAGCGCCGCTGAATCTCGCTGTTCATCGTCTCGAACTCCGAGGGAATCCTGGTCGTGGATACTGGTACGCTCCAACGGCGCTCGGAGGGTGAGCCGCAGAAGGGGAGCACCTTGTTTACGCTTATTCGCGGAGGAACGCTGTACGACGGCACTGGTGCCGCTCCGCGTTCGGCAGATGTGCTGGTGGGCGCGGACGGAAAAGTTGCAGACATTGGAACTGATCTCGCCGCGCCGGAGGGCGCTGAGATCATTGATGCGGTTGGTTGTTGGGTGACCCCAGGTTTCATTGACCTACACACGCACTACGACGCCGAGCTGGAGGTGAACCCGGGTTTGTCGGAGTCGGTGCGCCACGGGGTGACCACCGCGCTGATTGGTTCCTGCGGCCTCTCGCTCGTGGTTGGTGAGCCTGAGGATATGGCGGACACGTTTTGTCGGGTGGAAGGGATACCGCACGAGTTGGTGCTCCCGCTCCTGCAAGACATTGTCGATTGGTCAACGCCAGCGGGTTACGTTGACCACCTTCGCTCGTTGCCCCTTGGCCCCAACCTTATTGGAATGATTGGACACTCCACAGCGCGATCTCATGTGATGGGCCTTGGACGTAGCCTCGACAAGACCGTGCAGCCTACCGAGAGCGAGCTGGCGGCAATGGGCCGGCTCGTTGAAGACTCCATCGACGCGGGTCTCCTTGGAATGTCGGTGAATCTGCTGCCCTGGGACAAAATGGGGGGAGAGCGGTACCGCAGCCGCCCGACACCATCGGTCTTTGCCCGGTTCGCAGAGTATCGGCGGCTCGCAGAGGTAGTTCGAGGACATGATGGAGTGTTCCAAGCGATACCAAATATTCAAACCCGCTGGAGCATTGGGCCACTCCTAGACATGAGTCGTCAGCGCGGAGGAAAGACCTTGCGCACATCGCTGTTGACGATGATGGATGCTGCACCAGCCATGGGCGCCTATCGCCTCATGGGTGCCGCGGCGAACCTGTACAACTCGAAGTTCGGCGCAAACGTGCGGTTCCAAGCCCTTCCCACGCCGTTCGATTTGTACACCGATGGCTTGGAGAATCCGGTCTTCGAGGAATTCGGTTCTGGAACTGAAGCGTTACATCTTGAGGATCTTGCGGCTCGGAAGTCGCTGATGCGTGCTCCGGTGTATCGAGATCGCTTTCGTAAAGAGTGGAGTAACAAGGTCGCGTCGCGGGCGTACCACCGAGACCTTTCCGAAGCACGGGTCGTTGAGTGTCCAGACGCTTCGCTGAACGGGAAGACCTTCGCCGAGATCGCTCGCGCTCGTGGCACTGATGATCTCGCGACATTCCTCGACCTGCAGGCAGAATATGGAAACGACCTTCGGTGGTACAGCGTGGTGGCGAACGCGAAGCCCGAGGTGGTGGAGTGGATTGTGGCTCACCCGGCCTCAATCATCGGCTTCTCCGATGCGGGTGCACATCTTCGCAACATGGCCTTTTACAACTACCCGCTCCGAATGCTGAAGCGAGTTCGCGATGCCGAGCTCGCCGGTCGAAGCTTCATGTCAGTGGAACACGCCGTCTACAAGCTCACTGCCGATATCGCTGACTTCCATCGGATTGATGCCGGCCGGTTGGTGAAGGGAGCGCGTGCCGACCTCGTGGTCATCGATCCCGAGCATCTCGATGACAGCGTCGAGGAGATTCACGAGGCGGAAATGCCGGAATTCGATGGTCTGTCCAGGCTGGTCCGCCGCAATGACGAAACAGTTCGCGCGGTGCTCATCAACGGAAACCTCGCCTGGCGTGACGGCCAGGCGGCGGAGGACCTGGGTGTCGGTCACCAGTTCGGCACAGTGCTCGCCCTTGGCGGGGCCGCGGCCTGAGTGGCCCGATGCAGTGACTGGGACGGTGAGGCAGGTGGTCTCGCGAGCTGCGCTGGCTACTGTCGAGCGAGGGAACTAACGACGCAACCAAAGAGC
>DORQ01000121.1 GCA_003514205.1 Acidimicrobiaceae bacterium | reverse complement strand
AGGAGCACGACGCGGTCGAGATGCGCTCGCTTCTGGCGAAGGCGGGCGGGACACACCCGCTTGCCCATGCCGCGCTCAGTCATCTCGATGGTGACTACGCGGCCGCCGAGACGACGCTGATGAACTGGGCGCCTGACGAGCCCGTGGACCGTGCGCTTCGCGCAACCCTGCTGAGCGCTGCTGCGATGGGAAGCGATCAGATTGACCGTGCAATTCAGGTCCTTGAACAGACCGTTCAAACGGACCCCGATTCGTCAGGCGTGGGGCTCAGGGCAGCAGAGATGATCCTGTCGAGGGCCCGATTCGGCGTTAGTCTCAGCGTTCTACGGGACTACGCTCGCGCCCGGCAACTTGCATTGGCTGCTAGGGACTCGCGTCGCGGATGGGCTGGGGACAGCGTCGCTGCGATCCTTGTAGCGCTCAACGCCACTGCACTTGCTGGCGACCTTGACGACGCCTGGCGCCTGCTTGCTGCAGCCCCGGAAGGCGAGGCCACAAGCGCGGAGGCAATGGACCCGCGTTTGATTGGAGAGCGCGCCACGCTGGCCGCGTTGATGGGTAGCGAGTCGACAGCACTCGAGCTCCTGGACGCCGTGGCCAGCAAATGCGTGCAGTCGATGGTGCGCGGGTGGATTGCTCACGGCAAAGGGGACTTTGCACAGGCTTCCGAACAATGGCTTGAGGCGTGGCAACAAGCTGATAGCGACTTGGATCGCAATCAGGCGGCAGCGGCATTGGCCCCACTTGGAGGAGCGATGCCGGATCTGGGTGAACTCGCCAAGCGGCACCCCGAGACAGTTGCGGGTATCAAGACGATCCACGAAGTGATGTCGACGCCAGGCAACCGCGTGCCTTTGCTTCGGGCGAGAGCCCACGAGTCCGAGCAACTTACGATCCTACTCGTCGATGTGTTGAGTGAGAGTGGCGACCAACACGGCGCCGCCGAAGTCCTGAGAGAAGGCGCTCTTCGGTGGAAGCATCCACTGATGATGAAGATGGCGGCCAACAGGCTGCTCGCGGCTGGGGACTCTGAGGCCGCGCTAGGGTGCAGCGCTGATGCCCTGCAGCTCGCGGGACGAGAGTGGGCGGGGGAACTCGACACCCTCGGGATCATGTTCCATGCCCAAGAGTCGCTGGCGCGCCACCACGAGGCGCTACTAACGGCGAGGCGGATGGTTGAGCTCGCCCCGGAGAACCTCAGCGCGAGGTGGGTACTCGTCCAGTGTCTGGTCAGGAATGGCGATCTGAAGCAGGCGTGGGCTGCGCTCAAGTACAAAGGCGAACCCGTGAGTCCGCGGACTTCACAAGAGGTCCGGACCTGGATTGGGCTGCTGTCGAAGTACGACACCAGTACGTTCTTCTTGAGCCGCGCTCTCAAGGTCTTTGATGAGTGGAGCGCCGACGCGGAGATCCAGGGCGTCATTCTGTTGAACATTCACGGCAGGTCTATGCTGCACGAGCTGACCCCGACAGAGATCGAGGCGCTGCAGACGGTCACAGGCACATTCCTAGCCACACACCCGACCAACGCGGTCTTTCGCAACGTCGTTTCGGGTCCCGAGGACGACCCACTGCAAGCCATCGAGAACGAGCTCAAGCTGCAGGCTACTCCCCCTCCGCTTATGGAGCTTGAGCAGCGAATCCGAAAGGGAGAGCTACCGTTTGGGCTCGGAGCGGAGGTGTTCAACCGAAGCTACACCGAGTGCGCGATCATCCGAATAAGCGGACTGGTCTACAGCGACGCCACACAGTTCGCCACTACCGGCTTGAAAGCAGCAAGTGAGGCGTTAGGTTCTCCGGTGGTGCTGGACTCCACCGCAGCCGTTACGCTCGCTCGACTTGACGAAGCGACAGCCCGGTCACTGGTGGGCTCGTTCTCCTTCATCGACAGCACGGTGGTTGCCTATCGAGATGCCTTGAATGCTCAGGAGTCGCTCGCGATGAGGTCGACCATGTCAATCTACTGGAATGACGAGGCCCAAAGGGTCATGGTCAACCAGATCACTGATGACGTCGCCGAAGGTCGTTCTCGCTGCGCGGAACGCGTCCTGTCCGTGCTCGACGGTGCGCGGAGGGCGAACTGGCAGCGACTCGAACACGTCACGACAATGGGTACGCATTCCTCGTGGCTGTCCGCTCTCGACTACGCGATCGATTCAGGTGAGAGCTTCTGGTGCGACGACTACCTCCTCCGTAGCATTGCGTTATCGAAGGGCGTCGCTGCCTTCAGCACTGTCGATCTGCTACGCCACCTCGTGAGTGCTGGGCGACTCGCTCCGCACATTGGGCGCGTGGCGGAGTCAGTACTTGTCGCCAACTACTATGTGGACCTTGGATTCGATGCCGAGACCATGCGGTTGGCCGCCACACTGGATCGCTGGCTACCGGCGGGTGCAGCGGCAAGCCTCGCGAGGCCGATGAACTGGGCGAACTCAAACGCTGCACTCGCGTTCGTGCTGGACGCTGTTAAGGAGAACGCAGAAGGGGACCCTGTCGCCGTTCAGGGGTGGATCCAGTTGGCGGCTGAGGGTCTGATCCGCGTTGCTGGCGAAGATGCATGCGGAGCATACGGCAACGTGCGCTTGCTCCTCGCCCGTGCAATCGGTCACACGGCACAAGTCAGGGCACTGCTCCCCTTCCTAATCGCAGGCATCCGGTTCGCTCTAAGTCAGTTCCCGGGGATTGATGATCCGCTGGGCGAGGTTCTCGGAGGCGTCCATTCGAAGTTGATCGAGCAATTCGGCCACGCGAGTGCTGCGGCACTCCTGATGGGCATGGTTTCGAACACCTCATCAGATGACCAGAATCTTGCCGCACGCATCATTCTCACGACACCGATGTGATGGCCGACCAGTTGCCTGGCCGGAGGGCTAAATGCCGGGCCGGGGACCGTCGAAGAACGCCTCGTCGGGGAGCGCCTTCATGTAGGCGATGCGGGCGGCGATGGATGCTTCGAAGTTGGCAAAGGACAGGTCGAAGATAGGTTCCTCGATCGTGTCCTGTCCCTTCGCCGTGGCGACCACGACTGCGGCGTCGTACTGCTTCTCGCGGACGAGGCGCTGCATCAGGATGCGGTAGCGATCGAGGTACCCGGTTTTCTGGAAGATGGGGTCGGTGGGGAAGATAGCGTCAGAATCGCCGAGTGGCGTGGTGGAGCCTTTGGCCTTTTCGAGGACCATGATGAACCCCAGCCACGGTCGGATGTGGCCGAAGAAACCCTCCTCATAGGCACGCCAGACGTCGGCTGCGTTGCCGATCGCTTCCTCGGATCGGTTGTTGAAGTTGTTGCCGAA
>DORQ01000141.1 GCA_003514205.1 Acidimicrobiaceae bacterium | reverse complement strand
CCAACGGGCGCGCCAGCCGCGGGCCTCCACTCAACGACTCGGGGATACTCTTCACCGCGCCTGGCCCGCCGTCCACGTCGAAGGCCATGACTTGGCGGACAACAGGCGTTCCGAACAGCGCTGCCTGGAAGGGTTGCGGATGGGAGTTCTCAACAGCGACACGGTCGCCAGGTGCGGCCGAGGAGAAGTCCACCAAAACATCGAGTCGCTCGCCCGGGCTCAGCATCACATTGGCGCAGCTCACGGGAGCATCCAGCAATCCTTGGTCGTTGCCGATCACCAGAATCTGAGTGCCGGAGGTCAGGCGAAGGTTGTACGTGGTGAGGTTTGAGGCGTTCAAGAGACGAAGGCGATACAGGCTTCGTGCCACGCTCAAGCGCGGCCATACCTGTCCGTTGACCGTGATCACGTCACCGATCATCCCTCCCTCCCAAGAACCCTCTGGGACAAATGAGAAGGCGCGAAATCGCACATTTCCGTGTTCGTCGAAGCCGCGATCCTGCAGGGACAACGAAAGTTCAAATTCGCCGGAGGGCAACCCGATCGGGTTCGAAGCGGTCCCTGTGTCGAACTCGTCGCGAAGGTCGTAGGTAGCGAAGAGTCCAGCGTGAACATTGAGGCGCGTGATGCCATGGGAGTGGTCATGAACCCACAATGCGCAGGCCTCTTGCACATTCGGCCATTCATATCGATGGCTTTGCCCTGGAAGGAACGTGTCCATGGGATGCCCATCAAACTCAGCCGGCGTCACTCCCCCATGCAAGTGCATGGAGACTCTTGGCGAGTCGCCGTCGCTGGGCAGCGTCCCGGGGACAGTGGTATCCAAACTTGCCCGTAGCGGGTGATCCCCCAGATCATTGTGAATCCAGGAATGGGTGGGAGTTCCCGCAACGGCGCCAAATCTCGGTCCGCCAAAGGATTGCCCATTCATAGCGAAGGTTTCAGCGCGTGGAAGGCCAGGGTGAAAGCGATGCGTTGCACCATGAACTCGGATGCTGGATCCCACTGGGCTCAGCTCTAAACGCCGCAACTCCGCCACGTATGGTTCGAGGTCGGGCGATCGGAAAATGGGGCTGCACCCGCCAAGACCGCCAAAAGCGAGTCCCGTTGCAGAAGCACCTCCAAGGCGAAGAAGCTGGCGCCTCGAAATGGTCATGCCAGATTGTATACAATCTGGCGGCCTGAGGTTGGCTTCGGACTAGGCTCCGAATATGGCTGACCCATCTGCGCCCGCTGCCTACACCGAACTTCGAGCATGGATCGTCGAAGGACGGGTTGTCCCTGGAGATCGGCTTGTCGAGCAGCGAATCGCGGAGGACCTCAACGTGTCGCGCACACCGGTCCGAGAGGCCCTCCGAATGCTCCAATCAGAAGGCCTCGTCACGTTTCACCCCAATCGTGGTGCAGCGGTGCGTTCTTTGACCATGGTCGAGATTGCGGACATGTACGAGCTTCGTTGCAGGCTTGAAGCCATGGCCTCAGAGTGCGCTGCGACGCGAGGGACTGACAAGCAACTCGCTGGCCTTGCTGAAGCCGCTGCAGATTTCGCAGCGGAGGCAGACCAGCTAACCACGCGGGATGCAAGCGCTGTGCGCTCGATCTCACACCTCAATGACATCTTCCATCTTCGGTTGATTGAAGCCGCTCACAATGACCGGCTGCTGCAGACCCTGGTACGCACCGTTGACCATCCGCTTGTGTTTCAGTCATTTGTGCACTTCACACAGGAAGAGCTCCAACGCTCAGCCCTATTTCATAGCCTCATTGCCGAGGCAGTCGGCCAGCATGAACCTGCACGGGCTGGCCGACTCACCCACGAACACATCAACCAGGGGAAGGACCGACTCATCCGCGAGATTCAGCGTGCAGGATCTGTGAGCGCCTTCTATCACGGGGCCACACCACCAGCGGGTAAACCTCGCTCATCCGCTGCTTCATAATCTCGAACTCTTCGTTGCCCAATTAGCATCGATTGCATACAATCTCTCACCTATCCTCGACCACAGACTCCCTGCAGAAAATGAGCACAGAATGAACCAATCCTCAACCTGGATCGACCCAGCAGGGCAGCTCAACTCGAACAAGGCCGCTCTGCCCGAAGCATTTGAGTACCGCGGCATCAGCCACCTTGCGCTGGTCTGCAGCGACATGGCCCGCACGGTTGACTTCTACTCGAACCTGCTCGACATGCCACTCGTGAAGACCATCGAACTTCCAGCAGGCATGGGCCAGCACTTCTTCTTCGATATCGGCAACAACGACACCTTGGCCTTCTTTTGGTTCCCCGATTCAGCCCCGCCCGCACCAGGGGTGGCCGCACCGAAACGTCGACCAGACCAAGGAAACGCGACCTCTGCAATTGGCTCAATGAATCACATCGCTTTTGATGTCTCACCCGACCGAATCGATGAGTTCCACGCTCGGTTGATCGCCCGTGGCATCCCGTGCTCAGTGGTGGTGAACCACGATGACAGCGAATGGACGGTCAGCGAGGACCTACATCCTGGCGTATTTGTCCGGTCCATCTACTTCCAGGATCCCGATGGAATTCTCCTCGAGTTCGCAGCATGGACTCGTCCCCTCACTCCCGAGGATGTCAGCCACGTCCCTGCCACCGCAGATCGGCGACCATAGTGCGTCTCCAGCGGGCAGGCCTCCTCAGCTGCAGTGGCCCCGAACCAGTCGAATCCTCGGTACTCGGGTGAAACCAATCAACAATCGGGTCCTACCGATTGAGAACATCCACGACATCACAGCGCCTCATCTCACTGCGCTCCTGCGAGAGGTTGGCGCATTGAGCGAGGGTTCAGTCACTGCACTTCAGGTCGAGCCAATCGGGACCGGGCAAATGGCGGAGGCATACCGTATCGGGCTCACCTACTCAGATGCTCCTGGGCCATCCTCGCTCGTACTCAAGTGCGGCTCACAGAACGACACCAGCCGTGCCACAGGCGCAGCACTTCGGGCGTATGAGATCGAAGTCCGTTTCTACCAGGAAGTGGCACCTCTGCTCGCAGTCGAGATCCCTCGAAGCTACGGTTCAGCAATCAGCGACCTCGGCGACTCCTTTGCCCTGTGGCTCGAGGACTGCTCACCCGCAGTTCAGGGCGACCAACTCATCGGCTGCACTAGCGAGCTCGCCCGAACAGTTCTTGGTCAAGCGGCTCGTTATCAAGGCGCTACTTGGAATCACCCTCAACTGCTGCAGCATTCGTGGCTCAACCGCGCAACACCCGAGTCGGGCGCCGGGTTCGCCAACCTGTCTCGCCAACTCCTTCCGAACTTCTTGGAGCGCTACGGAGACCAGCTTGAGTCCGAGGTGATCTCGGGCCTCGAAC